>NZ_JBEYFP010000083.1:0-16970 GCF_040634455.1 Kitasatospora sp. NPDC007106 | reverse complement strand
CCCCGCGCGGTGACGGTCACGGCGACGCCGCCCAGCTGCAGCCGGCCGGCCCAGACCGGTGCGCCCCCGGCGGGGTCCGTGCCGTCGGGGCCGGGCGGCCGGACGTCCTCGTGGATCTCCACCGGGCAGGGCTCTCCGTCGACGGAGATCCAGCCGCGCAGCGCCCTCGTCAGCCCGGGCCCGTCGCCCTCGTCGATGTCCAACTGGTCGTAGACCCGGTCGCGTTCGTCCTCCACCGCGTCCTCCAGCTCGGGCAGCGGCAGCGCCCGGGCGGGATCGGCGGGGTCGGCGGTGCGCTGGGTGCGGACGGTGACGTGGGGGCCCTGCGGGCTCGTCCAGTCGCCGGAGCGCAGCTCGACCCAGCGGAGCCGGCCGTCGAGCACCTCGTACCCGGCCAGGCAGTCCCGGCCGGCGGGACCGCCGGCGGCGGCGTAGAACGGGAAGTCCGCGCCGGCCAGCACCCGGAGGTCGTGCTCCTCGTGCTCCCGGTGCCGCTCCTCCGGGGTGCGCGCGGGGCCGGCCGCGTCCTCGGGGTCGTGGGGCCCGCCCACGTGCCGTCTCGTCATGCTGGCCGCACCCCCGGTCCTCGCCGCGCCGTCCGCGGCGGCCGCCGGGCGCCGACCCGACCACCGCACCGCGTCCGCCCCACGATACGGGTCGGCACACCTGGCAGGCCATCAGGCCGCACGACCCGCCGACCGCCCGGGAACACCCGCCGGATGTCGGCGGCGCTGCCTACCCTGAGCGGCATGACTTCGACCACCGACTTCCCGGCCCGGATCAGCATCGTCACCCTCGGGGTCACCGACCTGGGCCGCTCCACGGCCTTCTACGAGGCACTGGGCTGGCGCCGCTCGGCGGCGTCCAGTCCGGAGATCGTCTGGTTCCGCACCGCCGACTCCGTCCTCGGCCTGTTCCCCGCGGACGAACTGGCCGCCGACGCCGGCGTCCCGGCGGCCGGCGAGCCGTCCTTCCGCGGGGTGACCCTCGCGGTGAACCTGGAGTCCACCGCGAAGGTGGACGCCGCGCTCACCACGGCCGTCGCCGCCGGCGCCACCGTGGTCAAGCCCCCGGCCGCCACCTCCTGGGGCGGCTACTCCGGCTACTTCGAGGACCCGGACGGCCACCTCTGGGAGCTGGCCCACAACCCCTTCTTCCCCTTCACCGAGGACGGCAGCCTCGACCTGCCGTAGGCCCCGCCCCGCGGATCCCGCCGGCCGCGTCCGCAGCAGGGCCCGGGTCAGCCGTTGCCCTGCTGGGACTTGGCCTTGAAGGCGGCCTTGCGGGCCTCCTTGGCGACGGCACGGTCCGTGTGCAGCTCGCCGACGGTGTCGAGGACCAGCGCCGTGTAGGGGTGCGGCACCCGCCAGAGCTCGCCGAAGTAGGAGGCCGGGTTGTCGGTCACGGGCAGGCCGGCGACCAGTTCGCGGAGCTGGCCGGCTTCGCCGCGGCCGACCAGCAGCACGGCCGAGAAGTGGTCGACGGTGCGCCAGAGGGCGACCGGCCGCTCGGCGGCGGCGACGTCGTGGCCGTGGCTGCGCAGCAGCTCCCGGGCGAGCCCGCCGAGCTCCGGGTCGTCGACGACCTCGGTCAGTGCGGTGTCGCCGGCCTCGCCGAGGTCGTCGAGCGCGGCCGCGGTGAACATCCGCCGCACCGGGCTGTGCGCGTCCAGCCCGCGGGAGGCGGCGAGCAGGTCGCGGGCACCGTCCAGCGGCTCGCGCCCGGCGAGCCAGACCTGGATCTCCCGGTCGGGCAGCACGTTCGGGGACTCGGCGAGTCCGCGCAGCAGGGCGGCGGCGTCGCCCTGGGCGAGGTCGCCGATCAGCGGGGCGTCGTAGCCGTCGGCGAGCAGCCACTCGCGGACGCCGTACTGGCCGAGCGGGGTGAGCCGGACGAGGCCGAAGCGGGCCGCGTCCTCCTCGCTGGGCTCGCCGGCGGCCTCGGCAGCGGGTGCCGCCTCCTCGCCCTCTTCCTCCTCCTCGAAGAGCTCCGGGTCGATCGGCCGGTGCTCGACCAGGCCGAGTTCGGCGAGGTCGGCGAGCATCGGGTCGAGTTCGACCATGAGGTCGGTGATCTGGCCGAGCATCTCCTCGTCCGGCTCCTCGCCCTCGGGGACGACCAGCAGCGCGGCGAGCACGCCGAGCGGCACGGTCTCCTCGCCGGGCTCGGCGAACGCGGTCAGCTCGTACAGCACCTGGAGCGCCTCGTCGAGGAGCTCGGCGGCGGCCTCGCTGGCCTCCTCGACCTCGGCGAGCGCGCTCTCCGCGGCGTCCTCGTCGTCGGCGTCCCCGGCGGCGCCCGCCCCCGCCCCCTCGCCCGGGCCCTCGCCCTCGATGTCGAGCAGGTCGGTGTCGACGGCGAGCTCGCGGACGATGCCGGCCGCGGTCAGCCACAGGTCGAGGACGGTGGACGGGTCGCCGGCCTCGGCGTCCGCGACCTCCTCCATGGGGACGGCGACGTGCTCGCCGGCCTGGGTGGTGCCGAGCTCGACCAGGTCGAGGTCGCACGCCAGCGACCAGGCCCGCAGCACCTCGATCACGGCCTCCTCGGGCACCTCGCCCTCCTCCGGGGCGAGCCCGATCAGCCGGGCGGCCGGGCCGCGGTCGTCCTCGACCAGGTCGCCGAACTCGTCCACGACCCGGTGCGGGGCGGCCCAGCGGGCCAGTGCGACCGCCCGGGCGATCAGCGGGACGGCCAGCGCGGCGGCGGCCAGCTCCGCCTCGGGGGGCAGCGCGATCGGCGGGACGAGCACCGCGGTGTCGTCGAGGTCCTCGTCGTCCTCGTCGCGGCCGCCGGCCCCGTACAGCTCGGCCAGGTCGTAGTCGGCGGGCAGCAGGCTCTCGGCGGGTGCCGCCTGCGGCCCGGCACCGGCCGAGTGGTCAGGGGTGTTGCGGCGTCGTCCGGCCATCGTTGGCGATCTCCCGTGGTGGCTGTGCTGGGCCCGGGCCGTCGCGTGTCGGCCCATCCACTCAGCGTATCGGGCGGGGCGGCCCGCCGCCGTGCCCGCGGGGCGCGCGCCGCCCGGGGTGTGACGGAGAACCGCCGGTGGAGGGGGGTCCGGACGGCCCGGCGGCCCCGATCGGGCGCGTAAACTGCTCCGGGCGCCGCGCACACCCCGCGCGGGCCCCTCGGGCAACGAAGCCCTCCTCCCTCCGCCCCTCCCACGGGCCGGAGGGTCCGTACGCTCACCGCGCCGCCCGGGCTCGTTGTCGCGGCCGCCACCCCTGGCCACGTCGTCCCCGGTGGTGCCCGGCCACAGGAGACCCCTGCCATGGCGGACCTCTCCCCCGCCGGCCCCGGCCTGCGCTCCGCGCACTTCCCCGGACGCCGACTGTCGGAGGCCCTGCTCCCCCCGGAACTCGCGCCGCGCGCGCAGCTCCGCCTCGCCTCGATCAGCCGCTGGAACGCGCTGCGCGGCATCCGCGTCGGCCTGGTGGCCGGCGCCCTGCTGCTGATGCTGGTCGGTGCCAACCTGGCCACGCCGATCTACCCGCTGCTGCAGCAGCAGCTCGGCCTGACGCCGCTGCACACCACCGTGCTGTTCACGGTGTACGTCTTCGCGGTCGTCCCGGTGCTCGCCGTGGTCGGCCACTGGTCGGACCACCTGGGCCGGCGGGCGCTGATCCTGCCGGCGGTGGCGCTGGCCGCGGTCGGCGACCTGATGTTCGCCAACGCGCACGGCTTCGGCCTGCTGGTGGCGGGCCGCGCCGTCCAGGGCGTGGCGGTCGGCCTGTCGACCGGCGCCGCCGGTGCGGCGCTCGGCGACCTGCTGCCGGACCGGCCCTCGCTGGCCGCGAAGCTGACCCTGGCCTGTTCGGCGGGCGGCGTCGCGCTCGGCCCGGTGGTCGGGGCGAGCCTCGCCACCGGCGCGCACCCGCTGCTGACCCCGTTCCTGCTGCACGCCCTGGCGCTGCTGGCACTGTGCGTGCCGCTGGCCGTCGTGCACCCGCGGATGCCCGGCCGGGTGCGCCCGCCGGCCGCGCCGCCGCGCATCACCACCCCGGCCCACCTGCGTCCGCAGCGGCTGCGGCTGCCGCGCCGCGGCCGCCGGACCTTCCTGCTGGCGGCCGGCGCCGGTTTCGTCTCGTACGCGGTGTTCGGGGTGTACCTGTCGCTGGCGCCGGCCTTCGCGGCGCGGCTGCTGCACTCGGACTCGCACCTGACCGGCGCGGTGGTGGCGGCGCTGCTGCTGGGCTCCTCGGCCGCGGCGCAGCTGCTGGTGCCGCCGACTGCGGACCGGCCGGTGATCGCCGCGGGCCTGGGCGGCCTGGCGACGGGCCTGGCCTTGGTGGTGGCCGCCGGGTACACGGGCACACCGGCGCTGCTGTTCATCGGCAGCGTGCTGGGCGGGGCCTGCCAGGGCGTGGCGTTCCGCTCGCTGTTCACCACGGCGGTCGCGGCGATGGACCCGGAGCGCCGGGGCAGTGAGCTGTCGGCGCTGTGGGTGATCGTCTACCTGGGCAGTTCGCTGCCGATCGTGGCGGTCGGCTGGCTGACCCAGCGCTACGGCCTGCTGCCCGCGGTGAGCGGATTCGCGGCCGTGGCGGCGCTGGTCTGCCTCGGGCTGGCGGGCGCGGTGCTGCTGCCGCGGGGTGCCCGCAGGCCGTAGTAGCCGTTGTTGTCGTCGTCGACGAAGGCCCGGACGCTTCCGCTGACCAGGCCGAGCACGAGGAACAGCACGACCAGCGCCTTGGCGCCGCCCGAGAGGATCAGCGGGCGGGTCGCGGAACGGGCTGCCGCCACCGGCGGCAGCCCGTCGTCGCCGAACAGCCGCTTGGGGTAGGCCGGGGTGAGCATCAGCACGTAGGCGCCGAAGCGCATCGCGTAGCGCAGCGTCGCGGCGGTCGCGCCGAACAGCGGCTCGGGCATCCGGCCGAGGATCAGCGCGATCAGCCAGACGACGAAGGCGATCGCGTACCAGCCGCTGAGCACCAGGCTCTGCACGATCGCCGCCGGGATCATCAGGATCAGGCGGAAGAACACGGCGAGCCGGTTCAGCTCGCCGGGCCGCAACTCCACCCGGACGGGGTAGTCCTCGGGCCGCCAGGCGAACGGCGGGTAGTCGTCGACCAGCAGCATGGCGGAGGCCCGCACCCGGGTGTCCCAGCCGACGAAGCCCGAGAGGTACTCCTCGATCGGCTCCGGCAGCCGGCCGAGGAACAGCGCGCCGAACCAGCCGACGATGACGGCCGGGATCGCCAGCACCCCCAGCACCCACACCACGACGAACTGCGGGATCAGCAGCAGCCAGCGCAGCAGGATCGTCCAGCGGCGTTGCGGCCCGGCCTTCGGAACGTCCAGCTCGGGGAGGAATTCCAGCGGCATGCTGCCCTGGGGGACCTGCCAACTACCCGTCGCCACGCTGTGCTCCCTGGTCTCGACCGGTGCGGACTGGGGCGTGTCTCACGGATCTTGCCGGGCCCGCGCCTCCGGGCACGCACCCGGACGCCGCAGGCTGATCCGACAAGATCCGTGAGACACGCCCCGGATGACATTCCCGGTCGGGCCGGGCCGCGACACCTGTCCGGACCCGTACGGCGCAAGGGGACGGCCGGACGGGAACGCCGCCGCCCCCGGCCCGGCGAGCGGGACGGGGGCGGCGGGTTCACCGCGCGGGCGCGGGACTCAGACGTTGAAGCCGAGGGCGCGGAGCTGGTCGCGGCCGTCGTCGGTGATCTTGTCGGGGCCCCACGGCGGCATCCAGACCCAGTTGATCCGCAGGTCCTTGACCAGGCCGTCGGTGGCGGTCTTCGCCTGGTCCTCGATGACGTCGGTCAGCGGGCAGGCCGCCGAGGTGAGCGTCATGTCGACGGTCGCCACGTCGTCCTCGTCGATGTGGATGCCGTAGATCAGGCCGAGGTTGACCACGTCGATGCCGAGCTCGGGGTCGACGACGTCCATCAGGGCCTCGTGGAGGTCCTCGACGGACACCGTACCGGCGGTGGTGAAGGCGCCGGGGGCGTCGGCCACGGGCTCGGCGGCCTGCTCGGCCGGGGTCTCGCTGTCACTCATGGGAGAGTCCGTCCGTTTCAGTCGTTGATGGCGGGCTGCTCGCCCAGGGCCTTGGCGGTGGCGTCCTTCCAGGCCATCCAGCTGAGCAGGGCGCACTTGACCCGGGCCGGGTACTTGGAGACGCCGGCGAACGCGACGGCGTCCTCCAGCACCTCCTCGTCGCCCTCGCCCTGGCCCTTGCTCTGCATCAGCTCCAGGAAGGCCTCCTGGACGGCCTGGGCCTCGCCGACGGTCTTGCCGACCACCAGGTCGTTCAGCACCGAGGCGCTGGCCTGGCTGATCGAGCAGCCCTGCGACTCGTAGCTGACGTCCGCCACGGTGGCGCCGTCGAGCTTCACCCGCAGGGTGATCTCGTCGCCGCAGGTCGGGTTGACGTGGTGCACCTCGGCGTCGCCCTCCCGCAGCCCCTTGCCGTGGGGGTTGCGGTAGTGGTCCAGGATGATCTCCTGGTACATCGAGTCGAGCTTCATCCCGTCACCTCAGCCGAAGAAGTTGCGGACGTGGTGCAGACCGTCGATCAGCGCGTCGACCTCGCCCGGCGTGGAGTACAGGTAGAACGACGCCCTGGTGGTCGCCGGAATTCCGTACCGCAGGCAGACCGGCCGGGCGCAGTGGTGGCCGACGCGCACGGCGATGCCCTGCTCGTCGAGGACCTGGCCCACGTCGTGCGGGTGGATGTCGCCGAGCGTGAAGGAGATCGCGGCACCGCGGTCCACGGCCGTGCGCGGGCCGATGATCCGCAGGTCCGGGACCTCCAGCAGGCGCTCGATCGCGTACTCGGTGATCGCGTGCTCGTGGGCGGCGATCTTCTCCATGCCGATCGCCGACAGGTAGTCGACGGCCGCGCCGAGGCCGACCGCCTGGGCGATCGGCGGGGTGCCGGCCTCGAACTTGTGCGGCGCCGGGGCGTAGGTGGACGAGCCCATGGTGACGGTCTCGATCATCTCGCCGCCGCCGAGGAACGGCGGGAGGTCCTCCAGCAGCTCCTGGCGGCCCCACAGCACGCCGATGCCGGTCGGGGCCAGCATCTTGTGGCCGGTGAAGGCGACGAAGTCGGCCTCCAGCGCCTGCACGTCCAGCACCATGTGCGGGGCGGCCTGCGAGGCGTCGATCACGACCAGCGCACCGACCGACTGGGCCTTGCGGACGATGGTCTCGACCGGGTTGAGCGTGCCCAGCAGGTTGGAGACCAGGGTGAAGGAGACCACCTTGGTCTGCTCGGTGATCAGCTCGTCGATGTTCGACAGGTCGAGCCGGCCCTCGTCGGTCAGCCCGAACCACTTCAGCTTCGCGCCGGTGCGCTGCGAGAGCAGCTGCCACGGAACGATGTTGGAGTGGTGCTCCATCTCGGTGATCACGATCTCGGCGTCCGCGTCGACGCGGTAGGGCTCGTCGGCCCAGCCGAGCATGTTGGCGACCAGGTTGAGCGACTCCGAGGCGTTCTTGGTGAAGATCACCTCGTCCCGGCTCGGCGCGTTGACGAAGGCCGCGACCTTGTCGCGGGCGCCCTCGTACAGCGCCGTGGCCTCCTCGGCCAGCACGTGCACACCGCGGTGCACGTTGGCGTTGTGCCGCTCGTAGTACGCGTTCAGCGCCTCCAGCACCTGGCGCGGCTTCTGCGAGGTGGCCGCGTTGTCCAGGTAGACCAGCGGCTTCCCGTCGTGCAGCAGGCGCTGCAGGACGGGGAAGTCCTTGCGGATCGCGTCGGTGTCGAGGAGCCCGGTCAGCGCCGAGCCGGTATGAGTCGTCGTCACTCGGAAGCGCCGCCCTTCACGTAGCTCTCGTAGCCCTCTTCCTCCAGCTTGTCGGCCAGCTCGGCACCGCCGGACTCGACGATGCGGCCGCCCGCGAAGACGTGGACGTGGTCGGGCTTGATGTACCGCAGGATGCGGGTGTAGTGGGTGACCAGCAGGGTGCCGACCTCGCCGGTCGAGCGGACCCGGTTGATGCCCTCGGAGACGACGCGCAGCGCGTCGACGTCCAGGCCGGAGTCGGTCTCGTCGAGGATCGCGATCTTCGGCTTGAGGAGCTCCAGCTGGAGGATCTCGTGGCGCTTCTTCTCGCCGCCGGAGAAGCCCTCGTTGACGTTGCGCTCGGCGAAGGCCGGGTCCATCTGGAGCGCGGCCATGGCCTCCTTGACCTCCTTCACCCAGGTGCGCAGCTTGGGGGCCTCGCCGCGGATCGCGGTGGCGGCGGTGCGCAGGAAGTTGGAGACCGAGACGCCGGGGACCTCGACCGGGTACTGCATGGCCAGGAAGACGCCCGCGCGGGCCCGCTCGTCGACGGACATCGCCAGCACGTCCTCGCCGTCCAGCAGCACCGAGCCGCCGGTCACGGTGTACTTCGGGTGCCCGGCCAGCGAGTAGGCGAGGGTGGACTTGCCGGAGCCGTTGGGGCCCATGATGGCGTGGGTCTCGCCCTGCTTCACGGTCAGGTCGACGCCGCGGAGGATCTCGCGCGGGCCGCTCTCGGCCTCGACGGAGACGTGCAGGTCGCGGATTTCAAGCGTTGCCATGGGGCTCAGGACTCCTGGTTGACGGAGACGAGCACGTCGTCCCCTTCGATCTTTACGGGGTAGACGGCGACCGGCTTGGTGGCGGGCAGCCCGGACGGCTTGCCGGTGCGCAGGTCGAAGCTCGATCCGTGCAGCCAGCACTCGATCATGCAGTCCTCGACCTCGCCCTCGGACAGCGAGACGTTGGCGTGCGAGCAGGTGTCGTTGACGGCGAACACGCCCTCGTCGGTGCGGACCACCGACACCGCGACACCGTTGAGCTCGACCCGGCGGGGGACGTCCTCGGCCAGGTCGCTCAGCGCACACGCACGGAGGAAGCTCATGCGACCGTCGCTTCCAGCTCGGCCTCGATCTTCTCCATCAGGTGGTCCTGGATCTCGGCGACGCCGATCTGCTGGACGAGCTCGGCGAAGAAGCCGCGGACCACCAGGCGGCGGGCCTCCTCGGCCGGGATGCCGCGGGCCTGCAGGTAGAACAGCTGCTCGTCGTCGAAGCGGCCGGTCGCGGAGGCGTGGCCGGCGCCGACGATCTCGCCGGTCTCGATCTCCAGGTTCGGGATCGAGTCGACCCGGGCGCCGTCGGTGAGCACCAGGTTGCGGTTGTGCTCGTAGGTGTCGGTGCCCACGGCGGCGGCGCGGATCAGCACGTCGCCGACCCAGACCGCGTGCGCGTCCTGGCCCTGCAGGGCGCCCTTGTAGACCACGTTGGACCGGCAGTGCGGGGTGTCGTGGTCGATGACCAGGCGGTGCTCCAGGTGCTGGCCGGCGTCGGCGAAGTACAGGCCGAAGAGCTCGGCCTCGCCGCCCGGGGCCGCGTAGACCACCCGCGGGTGGATGCGGACCAGGTCGCCGCCGAAGGTGACCGCGACGGACTTGAAGGTGGCGTCGCGGCCGACCAGGGCGGTGTGCTGGGCGGCGTACACCGCGTCGCGCTCCCAGTCCTGGACGGAGACGAAGGTCAGCTTGGCGCCCTCGCCGACGAGCAGCTCGACGTTGGCGGCGCGGGTGCCGGTGCCGGTGTGGTTGATCACCACGACGGCCTCGGCGAACGGCTTGACGTCGACGACCACGTGGGCGAAGCGGACGCCGCCCTCGCCGTGCACGTCGATCTTCACCGGCTCGGTGAGCACCTGCTCCTTGGGAACGGTCACCACCAGGGCCTGCTCGAAGGCGCTGAACGCCTGGGCGGCGACCCGGTCGACCGGCTTGCCGGCGGTGCCCAGGCGGGCGTCGTCGCGGCCGACGGTCTCGGCGGTGACGCCGTCCGGCAGGGCCAGCTCCAGCTTGTCCTGGCCGGTGGCGCCCTCGGCGGCGGTGCCGTCGTGCAGGCCGTTCAGGCGGTGCAGCGGGGTGAACCGCCAGTCCTCCTCGCGGCCGTGCGGCACGGGGAAGTCGTTCACGTCGTAGGACGGCTTGACCGCGACGCGGGCGTCGATCGGCTGCTGCACGGCGGTGCTGCGGCCGGTGCCGGGGCCGGCCAGCTGCGCGCCGGCGCCGGCGGTGCCGACCTCGATCGAACCGGCGGTGGTGGCACCGCTAGGGGTGTTGACGTCAGCCATGGCTGTCGTAGTGCTCTCTTCCTGGGGAACGGGACGGACGGGGCGGCGGGGCGTCAGCCGACCGCTCCCTCCATCTGCAGCTCGATCAGCCGGTTGAGCTCCAGCGCGTACTCCATCGGCAGCTCGCGCGCGATCGGCTCGACGAAGCCGCGGACGATCATCGCCATCGCCTCGGTCTCGCCCAGGCCGCGGCTCATCAGGTAGAAGAGCTGGTCCTCGCTGACCTTGGAGACCGTCGCCTCGTGGCCCATGGAGACGTCGTCCTCGCGGACGTCGACGTAGGGGTACGTGTCGGAGCGGGAGATGGTGTCGACCAGCAGCGCGTCGCAGAGCACGTTGGACTTGGCGCCGTGCGAGCCCTCGCCGATCTCGATCAGGCCACGGTACGAGGTGCGGCCGCCGCCGCGGGCCACCGACTTGGAGACGATGGACGACGAGGTGTTCGGCGCCATGTGCACCATCTTGGCGCCGGCGTCCTGGTGCTGGCCCTCGCCGGCGAAGGCGATGGACAGCGTCTCGCCCTTGGCGTGCTCGCCCATCAGGTAGACGGCCGGGTACTTCATGGTGACCTTGGAGCCGATGTTGCCGTCGACCCACTCCATGGTCGCGCCCTCGTACGCCACGGCGCGCTTGGTGACCAGGTTGTAGACGTTGTTCGACCAGTTCTGGATGGTCGTGTAGCGGCAGCGGCCGCCCTTCTTGACGATGATCTCGACGACCGCGGAGTGCAGCGAGTCCGAGGAGTAGATCGGCGCGGTGCAGCCCTCGACGTAGTGGACGTAGGCGTCCTCGTCGACGATGATCAGCGTCCGCTCGAACTGGCCCATGTTCTCGGTGTTGATCCGGAAGTAGGCCTGCAGCGGGATGTCGACGTGCACGCCCTTCGGCACGTAGATGAACGAGCCGCCGGACCACACCGCCGTGTTCAGCGAAGCGAACTTGTTGTCACCCACGGGGATGACGGTGCCGAAGTACTCCTTGAAGAGCTCCGGGTGCTCGCGCAGCGCGGTGTCGGTGTCCAGGAAGATGACGCCCTGCTGCTCCAGGTCCTCGCGGATCTGGTGGTACACGACCTCGGACTCGTACTGCGCCGCGACACCGGCGACCAGGCGCTGCTTCTCCGCCTCCGGGATGCCGAGCTTGTCGTACGTCGCCTTGATGTCGGCGGGCAGGTCCTCCCAGGACTCGGCCTGCTTCTCGGTCGAGCGCACGAAGTACTTGATGTTGTCGAAGTCGATGCCCGACAGGTCGGAGCCCCAGGTCGGCATGGGCTTCTTGCCGAAGAGCTTCAGGCCCTTGAGACGCAGGTTGAGCATCCACTCGGACTCGTTCTTCTTCGCCGAGATGTCGCGCACGACCTCCTCGCTGAGACCGCGCTTGGCGACCGCGCCGGCCTCGTCGGAGTCGGCCCAGCCGTACTCGTAGGTGCCCAGGCCCTCGAGCTCGGGGTGTGCGATGTCAGTCATGCGAATTTCCTCCGCGCGGACGAGCCGTTTCATTGGGGGACGTACCGGCAGTCGGCACGGCACCGGGCGCCCGCTCGGCGGACGACGGTGCGGCACCGGATGCCGGCACATAGGTGGTGCAGACCCCGTCGCCGTGGGCGATCGTGGCCAGCCGTTGCACATGGGTGCCCAGGAGCTGCGAGAAGACCTCGGTCTCGGCCTCGCAGAGCTGCGGGAACTGCTCGGCGATGTGCGCGACCGGGCAGTGGTGCTGGCAGAGCTGGGCGCCCGCCGGGGCCTTCGCGGCCGCGGCGGAGGGCACACGCCGCACCGTGGCAGCGTACCCGTCGGCGCTCAGCGCCTCGGCCAGCGCCTCGGCGCGGTGGCCGGCCGCCGCCTGCTCCACGCTGCTCAGGTACTTCTGGCCCTGCTTGGCGAAGCGGGCCCGGGCGAAGGCGGCGACCGCCTCCTCGCCCGCCTTGCCGCCGCCCACCGACTCCGAGATCCAGCGCAGGGCGTCGGCGGCGATCTGGTCGTACGCCTGGTAGAAGGCGTCCCGGCCGGACTCGGTGAGGGCGAACACCTTCGCCGGGCGGCCGCGGCCGCGACTGCCGTAGACCCGCTGCTCACGGGACTCGACCAGGCCGGCGGCGGCCAGCGAGTCGAGGTGGCGGCGGACGGCGGCGGCGGTCAGGCCGAGGCGGTTGGCCAGGTCGGCGGCGGAGGACGGGCCGTGGTCGAGGATCGAGCGGGCGACCCGGTCCCGGGTCGCCCGATGGCCCTCCAGCAGGACCTCCGTCGCCGTCGCGGGCACGGCGCAGCCGGGGGCCGTCTCGGCCGCCCCGTCCTGTGCCAGGTGCTCGCGCATGTTTTTCACAACACCATTGTTGCGTAATTCGTTCCGGGGGAACAAGCCGTGATCCACGCCTCAGCGGTGTCCTCAATCACGCAGGTAAGGCTTACCTGACCTGCGTGGGCGGGGTCGGCGGCCCGGTGTCCGGGGCCGGGCCGGCCGCCTCTTACACTCGCCGGTATGCGACTCGAACCCGCCGTAGAGGTGGCCGGGCTGGTCAAACGGTACGGCGAGAAGACGGCCGTGGACGGCCTCGACCTCACCATCGCCCGCGGCACCGTCACCGCCGTGCTCGGCCCCAACGGCGCCGGCAAGACCACCACGATCGAGATCTGCGAGGGCTACCGCCGTGCCGACGCGGGCACCGTCCGGGTGCTCGGCCTCGACCCGGTCGCCGACGGCGCCGCCCTGCGCCCGCGGATCGGCGTGATGCTGCAGGCCGGCGGCGTCTACCCGGGCGCCCGCGCCGTCGAGATGCTCCGGCACACCGCCAAGCTGTACGCCGACCCGCTGGACGTGGACGCCCTGGTCGAGCGCCTCGGCCTCGGCTCCTGCGGCCGCACCGCCTACCGCCGGCTCTCCGGCGGCCAGCAGCAGCGGCTCGCCCTCGCCATGGCCGTGGTCGGCCGCCCCGAACTGGTCTTCCTGGACGAGCCCACCGCCGGCCTGGACCCGCAGGCCCGCCGCGCCACCTGGGAGCTGGTCCGCGAGCTGCGGGCCGACGGCGTCACCGTGGTGGTCACCACCCACCACATGGACGAGGCCGAGGAGCTCGCCGACGAGGTCGCCATCGTCGACCACGGCAGGGTCGTCGCCACCGGCACTCCCGAGGAGCTCTGCCGGGCCGAGGCCGGGGTGCGCTTCGGCGCGCCCGGCGGGCTCGACCTGGCCGGCCTGCGGGCCGTGCTGCCGGCCGGCGCGGTGGCCGTCGAGCACGCCCCCGGCGCGTACCGGGTGGACGCCCCGGTCGACCCGAAGCTGCTCGCCGCCGTCACCGCCTGGTGCGCGGAGGCCGGCGTGATGCCGGAGGGGCTGGCCGTCGGGCGGCGCAGCCTGGAGGACGTCTTCCTGGAACTCACCGGACGGGAGCTGCGCTCGTGACCGACCACTCGCCGCGGCCGGGCGCCGCCCCGGTCGGCCGGATGCTGCTGGCGCAGACCGCGCTGGAGACCCGGATGCTGCTGCGCAACGGCGAGCAGCTGCTGCTGACGGTGATCATCCCGACCGTGCTGCTGGTCCTGTTCAGCGCGGTGGACATCGTCGCCGCGGACGGCCCCGGCAAGCGGGTCGACTTCCTGGCACCGGGCCTGCTGGCGCTCGCGGTGATGTCCACCGCCTTCACCGGTCAGGCGATCGCCACCGGCTTCGAGCGGCGCTACGGCGTGCTGAAGCGGCTCGGCGCGACGCCGCTGCCGCGCTGGGCGCTGCTCACCGCGAAAACCGGCTGCGTGCTGGTGACCGAGGTGCTGCAGGTGGCGCTGCTGACGGTGATCGCGCTGGCGCTGGGCTGGTCGCCGCAGGGCAGCCCGCTCGCCGTCGCCGGGCTGCTGGTGCTCGGCACCGCCGCCTTCTCGGGCCTGGGCCTGCTGATGGCCGGCACGCTGAAGGCCGAGGCCACCCTGGCCGGCGCGAACCTGGTCTTCGTCCTGCTGCTGCTGGTCGGCGGCGTGGTGGTGCCGCTGTCGCGCTTCCCGGAGGCCGTCCGCCCGGTGCTGGAGCTGCTTCCGATCAGCGCGCTCTCGGACGGGCTGCGCTCGGTGCTGCAGTACGGCGCCGGGGTGCCCTGGTCGGACCTCGGGGTGCTGGCCGTCTGGTCGGTGCTGGGGCTGGCCGCGGCGGCGCGGTTCTTCCGCTGGGAGTGAGTCCCGGCGCGGCGGTGCCCCCGTACCCCTCGGGTGCGGGGGCACCGCCGCGTCCGGGGCCGGTCAGGCGCGGCGCCGGCGCACCGCGAGGACGATGCCGCCGCCTGCGGCGAGCACCAGGGCGCCGCCGATCGCCAGCGGGATCACGCCGTCGGCGCCGGTGAAGGCGAGGCCTCCGGTGGTGGAGCCGGTCGTGGCGGGCGGGGTCGCCGGGACGGAGCCGGAGGGCGTCGGGGACGGGCTGCCGCCGGTGGTGCCCGTCGTGCCGGTGGTGCCGGTGGTGCCGGTGGTGCCGGTGGTGGTCGTGCCGCCCGTGGTGCCGGTCGTGCCGGTGGAGCCGCCGGTGGTGGCGGGCGGGGTGGAGCCGGAGGGTGTGGGCTTCGGGGTGTCGGTGCCCGGCAGGCAGCCCTCGAACGGGTAGTGGTGGGTCTCGGCCCCGCCGCTGCCCTTGAGCGACTTGGCGATCACCGAGCCGTTGACCGGGCCGCCGGAGCCGAGGTCGACGTGGGCGTCGGGCGCGAGCACGCTGCCGGGCCAGGCGTTGCCGCTGTTCTTGACGACCTTCGTGGCGGTCGGGAAGTTCCAGAGCAGGCGGGCCCGGACGGCGCCGCCGGAGGCGGACTGCGTCTTGTCGTCCAGGACGTACCTCCCGGCGGCCGCGTCCCACAGGAAGAAGCCGCTGGTGTGCGCCGCCGCCTGGTCGTAGCCGTCTCCGGTGACGCTGACCACGGTGACCGCGCCGGCCGGCACGTGCAGGTAGACCTCCTTGGCGCCCTGGAGCTGCGCGGCCGTCACGACGAAGGCGTTGAGGCCGGCGTCGGTGCCGGTGAGGGTCAGGGTGCCGCCGGCGGCCTTGATCGCGGTGCCGGGGGTGGTCAGCTTCGCCAGGTCGGCGGAGGCCGCGCGCAGCTTCGCGAACTCGGCGGCGAAGTCGATCGGCGAGGCGCCGTGCACCACCTTGCCGTGGTGGGCCTCGGCGGTGCCGGCGAGGGTGCCGCCGTACACGCCGTTGCCCTTCATGACCTGGACGCTGCCCCTGATGCCGCCGGCCACGACCAGGGCGTTGCCGCCGGGCAGGGCGGCGACCTGGGCGTCCGTCAGCTCGTTGCCGACCGAGAAGCCGCCGCGGAAGTCGGCGTTGCCGCCGACCGCGACCGCGCCCTCGGCGTCCGGCGAGTGGGTGTCGTCGCCCTCGACGAACTCGCCGTAGAGGGTGGCCGCGCCGAGGCTCCGGCAGGTGCTGCCGGCCGGGGCGGCGTGCGCGGCCGGGACGGCGAGGGCACCGAGGGCGAGGGATCCGCCGAGCGCGAGGACGGCGGCGGGTCGGGATATGCGCATGGGAAGGGGGGCTCCGCGGAGAGAGTGGGAGTGATCACTGCGCACTCTCCCGACCCACCGGGACATTGGTCAAGACCAATAGGCGGAGTGTCCCCGATTGCCCGCTTTACCACGCGCGGCGCCGGATGCCCGGAACCGCGCACGCCCGCGCCCCCTCCGAGGCGGTCCGGTCCGCACCGAAGGCGCGCGCCGCACGTCTCGATCCGGTCACAAGCTCACCGCATATCTCCCCACATCGGACATTGACACTGATTCAGGTCGACCGGGTGCACTACGGTCTGGCTCGGCGGTTCTGCCTGCCCGTCTGACCCTGGAAGGCCCCGGATCCCGATGTCGATCTCCCAACCCCGGACCGACGACCGGAGCGGCATACCCGCCGAAGCCGAACCGGCGCCGGTCTTCGTGGACGAGTCCGGGACCCGCGGCCGCCGTCTGCGACACCTGGGCTGGCTGGTCGGCGGCAGCGGCCTGCTCTTCGCCATGGCCATGGTGGTCAGCCTCTTCGGTGCGGTCGCCCAGGCCCCTCCGCTGGAGCTGCCCGACTCGCTCGCCTCGTCCACCGCCGTGCCGAGTCCGCAGCCCCAGCCCTCCGTGACCGCCGCCCCCTCGCCCACCGCGTCCGGCAAGGCCGCGCAGGTCGGCCACGCCGGCGCGTCCGGCAAGCCGAGCGCCTCCGCGTCCAAGTCCGGCACCGCCAAGGCCACCGCCTCACACCCGGCCGGCACCAAGACCTCCGCCAAGCCCGGTACCGCGACGAAGACCGGCACCACCACCAGGACCGGCACGACCGGCGTCACCGCGACCACCGGCTCCGTCGGCCACTGAGCCGGCGCAGCGCCGTCCGTCGCCCCCGTACCGGCCCACCAGGAAAGCCCTTGTCCCGCAGTCACCACCGTCGGCAGTCGGTCCACCGCTCCTGCCGCCCCGCCGCCCCGCCGCCGGGTCTCCCCCTGCCGGCGACCCCCGCGGTCCGCCCGCTCGGCCCGACGGTGCTCGGCGGCACGGCGACCGGCGAGGTGTTCCACGCCGGGCCGGTCAGCCACCGGACCCCCGGCCGCGCCCTCGTGCTCGGCTCCGACGGAGGCCACGGGACCGGCCTGCGCACCTTCACCCACCCCGACCTCGCGCTGCAGTCCACGGCGCCGCGAACCGGCGAGGTCTCCGCCCCGATCGTGGAGGTCTGACCGTGTCCGAGCCGACCGAGCCCGCCGACAGCTTCTTCACCCCGCGCAAGCGCCCCCAGCCGCAGCCCGCCGAGGGCACCGACCGCCCGACCGCGCAGGGTCGGCCGGGTGCGCCGTCGGGGCCCCCGCCCGGCGCCCCCCGCGACCCCGCTGCGGGCCGCGGCCCCGGTCCGGCCGGCCGTCCCGGCACGCCGCGCCCGGAC
>NZ_JBEYFP010000082.1:0-17070 GCF_040634455.1 Kitasatospora sp. NPDC007106 | reverse complement strand
GGGCTGTGGGGGCTGTGGGGGCTGTGGGGGCTGTGGGGGCTGTGGGGGTGGTCGCGGTGGGGAGTCCCGGCCCCGGCCGGACGGGCGGCAGGGGCCGGGTCGGCGGGTCCTCGGCAGCGGGTGCGGATGCAGGGGCGGGTGCTGCACATGCGGGTGCTGCAGGTGCAGGTGCTGCGGTCGGTACCGGCGGTCGGCCCGTGCGGGAGAACCATGGGGTGGACGAGAGCGCGGACGGGGGCGTCGCGGACCCGGCCGGCGCGGGCACGGGTCTCAGACGGGGTCCGGTGGTGGGCGCGCCGACGGTCGGCAGCGCTCCGGGGCGGTGCCTGGCGGTGTCGTGGTCGTCCTGCGGGTCCGGTGACGGTGCGGACTGCGAGGGGGGTGAGGTCTGTGACGGGGGCGAGGGCTGTGAGGGCTGTGAGGAAGGCGCGGTCGGTGAGGACGGTGAGGACGGCACGGGCTCGGTGCGGTGCAGTCGGACGACCTCGCCGGATCGGCCGGATCCGGAGGGCAGCGCGGGGTGGGGCAGCGGGCGGCCGATCGCGCGGTCGGCGAGCTCGTGGAGCAGGATGCCGTGGCGGTGCGCGAGTTCGCCGATCTCGGCGCGGGCCAGACCGCCGACCGCGATGCCCGATCTGCCGTCGGGCCGGACGCGTGCGCCCCGGGCGAGCAGCAGGTCGGCGAACCGGGCCGTCTGCGGCCCCCGCACCACCACCTCCGGGCAGAGCCGGGTGCCCCGGAACTCCGCGGCACTCTGGTCCGCCACCTGGCGCCCCCGGACCAGGGTGATCACCCGGTCGGACACCGTACCGGCCTCCTGCGGGGAGCGGGTGGTCAGCAGCACGGTGCCACCCGCTGCGGCGAAGGACCTCAGGAAGGCGTGCAGCCACTCGGTGTTGCGCGGCGAGAGTCCGGCCGTCGGGTCGTCCAGCAGCAGGGCCTGCGGGTCGCCGAGCAGGGCGGTTGCCAGGGCGAGCCGACGGTTCATGCCGGGTGAGAAGGACCGCAGCCGGTGGGAGGCCACGCCCGCGAGCCTCGCCTGTTCCAACAGGTCGTCGGCACGGCGTGCGGGCACGCCGATCGCGGCGGCGAGCATCCGCAGGTGGTCCGCAGCCTTCCGGCCGGGGTGCCCGGGACAGGACGGCCCGGCGTCCGGCACCAGGCCGACCCGGGTCTCGGGGCGACGCAGCCGGCGGTAGGTGCGGCCGTCGAACAGGGCTGCGCCGCGGCCGCGTTCGAGCTCCACCATGAGCCGGATCGTGGTGGTCTTGCCCGCGCCCTCGTCGCCGAGCAGGGCGGTGACCGTGCCAGGACGGGTGTCGAAGGTCAGGTCGAGCAGCGCAGGCGGGGCGCCCCGCCGGTGGACCTTGGTCAGTCCGGTGATCTGGATCATCGCTGCCTGCTCCCGTGCCTCGGCCGACCGGGTGCGCCGGCCCTGGGGGCGCGGCGCTCCGCTGCCCGCGCCAGCACCCTAGGCCCCGGCAGGGAGGATTCCGGGCATTGCGCATGCCGACGGGGAGCGTGGCCGCCGAGCCCACTCGATCAGGTGACGTAACCGGTGTTCTGACCGATCGTCAGTGCGGTCGGAGCTGCTCGGGGAACGTGCTCCCGAGCGGGACTCCGGCCCTGCTCGGGAGCGGCGGTCAGGCCTCGGGGCGGAGCATCGGCGGGTTGAGGACGGTGGCCCCGCCCGCCGTGAACAGCTGTGCGGGACGCCCGCCCTGCCGGGTCGTCGTACCGCCGGACGGCAGAAGGAAGCCGGGGGTGCCGGTGACCTTGCGGTGGAAGTTCCGCGGGTCGAGCACCACGCCCCAGACGGCCTCGTAGACACGGCGCAGCTCCCCCACCGTGAACTCCGGGGGGCAGAAGGCGGTGGCCAGCGAGGAGTACTCGATCTTCGAGCGGGCGCGTTCGACGCCTGCCCCGAGGATCTGGCCGTGGTCGAAGGCCAGTGGGACGCCGTCCGCCGGGCCGTCGTCGAGCAGTTCGTGGACGGGGGCCCAGCGGGCGCTGCTGGCGTCGCCGCCGGGGCGGGGGGTGGGCAGATCCGGCGCGAGCACCAGATGGGCGACGCTGACCACGCGCATCCGCGGGTCGCGCTGGGGGT
Source organism: Kitasatospora sp. NPDC007106 (assembly GCF_040634455.1). Classification (NCBI taxonomy): domain Bacteria; kingdom Bacillati; phylum Actinomycetota; class Actinomycetes; order Kitasatosporales; family Streptomycetaceae; genus Kitasatospora; species Kitasatospora sp. NPDC007106. The sequence goes on along the minus strand of NZ_JBEYFP010000082.1, from coordinate 14,963 downwards.
GACCGTAGGTGGCGAGCTGCTCCAGGTGCACCCCGGCCGCGGACTGGCCGGGGGCGGACGCGCGCAGGCCGGTCTCCTCCGCGAGTTCGCGGGAGGCCGCCTCGGCGAGGCCCTCGTCCGGGCGGACGAAGCCGCCGGGCAGTGCCCAGTACCCCTGGAACGGCGGCTCGCCCCGTCTGACCAGCAGCGCGCACAGTTCGTGGTCCCGGACCGTCAGTACCACCAGGTCGACGGTGACGGCGAACGGGGGGAAGGCCGACGGGTCATAGCGCGACATGGCGATGATGATAGTCGTCTCTCTGACGATAAACACAGAGCACCGGTGAGGGCCCCGCAACTCCGGTACGGAATCGGCCGGGCACGGCGGCCGACCACGCCGCGTCGGCGATGCACGCCCACCGCACCGGCCGCGCTGGCCCCGCAGATCCGTGGCTCCACGGCACCACGGCACCACGGCACCACCGCGCCGGGCGGCGGGGTGGTGCCGTGCTCCCGGTGCGGCGGCGTGGCGCGGTGCGGCGGTCCGGCACGGCGCGGTGTGGCGGTCCGGCACCGCGCGGCGCGGTGCGGCGGGCCGAGGCTGAGCCGAGCCGGGCCAGACCGACCCGGCTCAGCCCGCGCCGAGCTGGAGTTGGGGCGAGGCCTCCTCGACGACGGCCACGCCGATCCGGCTGACCCGGGCGGAGAACGGCTCGCCCGCCACCCGCAGGCCGGTGAGCTGCAGTTCGCCGAGCGGTGTGCTGGAGGCCGGGCGGACCACCACCCGCCCACCGGGGGCGTCCGGCCGGATGCCAGCCATCGACAGGACGAGGTGGACGCCTGCCGCCGCGGACAGTGCAGCCGGTCGGCAGGCCGCCGGGTGGGGCACCGGCGGACACCCCGTCACCCGCTGCTCCCCGGCGTACATCTCCGGCAGTCGTCCGTCGAAGTGCTCGGCCGCACCCAACAGGCCCTCCAGCAGCTGACCTGCCTCGCGTTCGAATCCCGCGTCGGCGAGGCCCGCCACCGCGAGCGCCGTCTCGTGCACCCGGACGGCACCACTGCGGTGGCCGAGCGGGTTGAACCTCGGCGACTTGGCGCTGAGGGTCCGCAGCCCCCAGCCGCAGTCCAGCTCCGGGGCGGCGAGGCGCTGGGCGAGGAGCCTCGTCTGCTCCCGGTCGAGCAGGCCCTCGTGCAGACCGCCCTCGCGGGAAAGGCCCACGTCGAGCAGGTGGACGAAGGAGGAGGCGACCGCGGGGACCGTCCGCCCGCCGCCGAGCAGCGCCGCCGCGGGACGGCCACCCGCCAGGTCGTCGATCCAGAACCGCTCCCGGAAGCGCTCCCGGAGGGCCGCGGCCCAGCTCAGCCACTCGGCCGCACCGGGCCGGGCGAAGGCCGCGAGCAGCTCGGCGCCGTGCAGGGCGGCCCGGTACGCCTGCGCCTGCACCTCGCACCGGGCCACCGCGGTGCGGCTCGACCGCTCCTCCAGGGCACGGCTGAGGTCGACGACGAAGCCCTCGGGCCCGTCCGGTCCCTCGGCGACGGAGGCGCGGAGCGACGCCAGGGCCCGCTCCATCGCCGGCAGCAGCTCTATCACCTCGTGCCGCGGCAGGCCCCAACGCCACGCCTCGGCCAGCACGGTGACGAACAGCAGGGTGGCCTCGGTGGCGGTGCAGGTCGGCGGGAGCTCCGGACCGCCGTGCCGCATCGGGCCGGGGATCAGCCCCTCCCCCGGTCCCGCAGCAGCAGCCCCGGCCGGGGCTCCGGACGACGTTGCGGTGCCGGGTCCGCCGTGGCGGCCCGCGTGCTGACGGCGCGCCAGCGCCCGCAGGGTCCCCGCCGCCAGCCGGGTACCGAAGGGCAGCGTCCAGCGCGCGGCCCACAGGGCGTCGGCGGCGGTCAGTCCGAACCGCCAGGGCGCGCCGGAGGCGGCGTAGAGGTCGGTCGGGCGGTCGGCGTCGGCGAGCAGCAGGGCGGCCAGCGCGTCGAGCGAGGCGGGGACCAGGCGCTGCGCCCGGGCGTCGTCGCACCGCACCTCGGGCTCGGACCAGGGCAGCGGGACACCTTGGCCGCGTCCGGTGGGCGGGCGTCCGCCGGGCGGGACGCTCTCCAGCTCGGCCTGCAGGTCGACCGACCAGCGGGCGCCGGGCTGCACCTCCAGGTCCCAGCGGAGTACGCCCGCGCCGGCCAGGACGGCGTGCGGGGTGGGGCGCGCCGAGACGGACGCGCTGCGGCCGTGCCCCGCCCAGCGCAGGCCGGCCGACTGGACCTGGCTCGGCAGGTCGGCGCTGCGCTGGCCGGCCGCGATGTCGCCGAGCAGGCCGAGGTCGGTACCGAAGGTGATCTCCAGCGGGAGGCGGGCGGGCCGGCCACCGGCGTTGCGGACGGTGACCGTCTCCGTCCCGTCGGCGTGGCGCAGCCGTTCGACGGTGAGCGCCGGGTCCGGATCGGGGTCGCCGGGGATGCGGACGCTGCCGACGAAGCGGGCCTCGGCGGCGGAAGTGAGCGCGCCCTGCAGCGGCATCGGTTCGATGCCGCCGAGGCGCAGCTCCATCCGGGCCAGGGTGCGGACACCGGACCGGTAGAAGCCCTGGAGTCCCTGGCCGCGGAGCTGGCCGTCGGTCCCGGACGCGGCCAGGGCGGGGGCGGCCGCACAGATCAGCAGGTCGTGGGCGGCGGCGGCCGCCTGGGTACGGGGCGGCGCCGGCGGTCTCGGCTGGCCGGGAGCGGTGCCGGGCGACGCACCCGGGGGCGGCAGCGGCACGCCGTGCGGCGGGGTCCCGGCCGCGTAGGGCGGGGTCGGGACGCCGTACGGCGGGGTCTGCGCGGTCGGGGGGAGGGGGACGCCGTAGGGCGGCGTTCGGGGGGACGGGGGGCCGAGGGGCGGGCTCGTCGGCGGCCGGCCGGGGGGTCGGCCCGGGGCGGTCGGTGCGGCGGCGTGCCCGAACGGTGCCGGTGGGGTGGGCGGGGCGGCGGGGGCCGCGGGGGCCGCGGGTGCAGGCGGTGCCGCAGGAGCGGGAGGCACGGGGGCACCCTGCGGTACGGGGGGCGCGGCGGTCACCGGCGGTGCGGCCGGGCCGACCGGCCGACCGGGTGCCACGCCCCCGGTGGGCGGTGCGGTCGGTGCGGGGGGAAGAGGCGGCGCCGACGGGGCGCTCGACGCCGAGGAGGGCGCCAAGGGCGCACCCGGCGCCGGGTTCGGTTCGGTGGCCGGCGGCGGTGCTGCCGGCTGTGGTGGCCTGGAAACGGTCACCGGGCTCTCCTCCCCTCGGTCGGCCGGCTGCTGCTGGGCCGGTCGACCGCGAGCGTGTTCGTTCGCGGTCTGTGCTGCTGCTCTGCCGGTGCGCGGCAGGTCGATCGACGGGAGCGGGCCTGAGCCGCACCGACTCCGGCGCGGCCGGGTCCGGCCGGTGCTCCGCCCGAACGGACGCGCTGGGGGCCGCGCGCACCGGTGGTGCGGTGCGCTTCGACTCGGTGCAGGGCCTGCGGGCGGACGATGCCGCCCGCGCGCCCCGATGATGAACGTCCTGCACGTGCCACAGGTCACGCCGACCGGCGCGGCGGCGATGGCGCGCAGGCGAGGTGCGACCGCCCGGCCCACCGCGTCGCCCCCGTCGACGCTGCCCGGCCCGACCGCCGACTGCGGCGCGGCCACCTCGATGGCCCTCCCCCGTCGGCTCCCGTCCGCCGCCAGGATACGGTGCGATTCGGCGGCGCCCGTACCCGGAACATGGTTGACGCGCGTCGCATCGCGACTGCGACCAGCACGTACCGAGGAGCTGCATGTCCACCGTCGGCCGACTGCCCGGAATCGTCACCACGGACCATGTCTTCCGGGTGCCGCTCGACCACGAACGGCCGGAGGGCGAGCGGATCGAGGTGTACGCCCGGGAGGTCGTGGCGTCCGGGCGGGAGAACGACGACCTGCCCTGGCTGCTCTACCTGCAGGGCGGGCCGGGCGGAAAGGCCGGGCGGCCGCTGGGACGCGACGACTGGCTGAACCGCGCCCTCGACGACTACCGGGTGTTGCTCCTCGACCAGCGCGGCACCGGCCGGTCCACCCCGGCCAACCGGCAGACCCTCGCCCGCCGTGGCGGCCCGGCCGAGCAGGCCGACTACCTCGCCCGCTTCCGCGCCGACTCGATCGTCCGGGACGCCGAGCTGATCCGCCGCCTCATGCTGGGTGAGGAGGGCAGGTGGAGCCTCCTCGGCCAGAGCTTCGGCGGCTTCTGCACCCTGACCTACCTGTCGCTGGCGCCGGAGGGCCTGCGCGAGGCGTTCGTCACGGGCGGCCTGGCCGGCCTGCGCTCCTCGGCGGACGACGTCTACCGCGCGGCGTACCCGCGGGTGGCGGCCAAGAACGCGGCACACTACGCCCGCTACCCGCAGGACGTGGCGGCCGTCCGCCGGATCGCGGCCCACCTCGCGCAGCAGCCGGCCCGGCTGCCGGACGGCGGGCTGCTGACCGTCCCGGCCTTCCAGGCACTGGGCCTGATGCTCGGCGCCGGGTCGGGCTCGGGCGCGCTGCACTACCTGCTGGAGGAGGCCTGGGTGGAGGGCGTGGACGGGCCGGAACTCTCCGACACCTTCCTCACCGGGGTGCAGGCGCAGCTCTCGTTCGCGCAGAACCCGCTGTACGCCGTGCTGCACGAGTCGATCTACGGCCAGCGCTCGGTGGACCCGGCGGGCACCGGATGGGCGGCCGAGCGCGTCCGCAAGGAGTTCCCCGCCTTCGACGCCGACGCCGCCCTCGGCGGCGACGCCCCGGTGCTGTTCACCGGCGAGATGATCTACCCCTGGATGTTCGAGACCGACCCGGCGCTGCAGCCCCTGCGCGAGACGGCCCAGGTGCTCGCGGAGCGCCGCGACTGGCCCGACCTGTACTCCCCCGAGCGGCTCGCTGCCAACACGGTGCCGGTGTACGCGGCCGTGTACTTCGACGACATGTACGTCGACACCGCGGACTCGCTGGAGACCGCACGGGCCGTGGGCAACCTGCGCTTCTGGCTGACCAACGAGTGGGAGCACGACGCCCTGCGGGTGAGCGGCCGGGTGGTGCTCGACCGCCTGGTGCGGATGGCGCGCGGAGAGGCGTAGCAGCAGGGCCCGGGCGCCGGGTCGGCGGTGCATCTCAGCCGCCGCCCGGGCGTCGGGCGGGCCACTGACCGGTCGGGCGCTCGTGCCCCTGCGGGGCCGTCGGCCGCGGCCTGCCCCAGGTCGGCCCGACGGGTCGGTGCAGCGGGGTGCGGCACGGGGTGTGCGGCGAGCTGCCGGGCGGCCTGGCCGCCGCGGGGCGGGGCGCGGCGTCGCTGCCGTGTCCGGACGGTCGGCGGCCCCGCGCGGTGGTGCGGCCTGCTGCAGGTGTGGGCGTGGGGCCAGGTGTGGGCGTGGATCCCTCGGCGGGCGGCGCCGCGGGCTCCGAACCGCTGTCGCAGGCCGCCCCGGCGGGTGCGGCGTCCGTGCCCGGGCCGCCGTGGTCCGACGATCGGTGCTCCCCGGAAGCCCCCGGTCGGGCGGATGCGGTGGCCGCTGCGCCCGGTGCCGACCGGTGGGCCGGGGCCGGCCCGGGCACGGCCGGGCGTTGGGCGCCGGCCGGGGGCGCGTCGGATCCGGCATCCGCCGGTTCGGTCGCGGGACGGACCGCAGGAGCTCCCCGGGCCGCCCGGGCTTCCTGGGCCGTGCGGCTGGCGCGCTGCTCCCGGACGCTCGCCAGGAGCCGCTCCGGTGCCAGGCCGCTGTTGATCGACTCGTACAGCAGCAGGGCGAGGGTGTAGCGCGGATCCACCTCCAACGCCCGGGAGAGCATGATCCGGGCGGTGGCGGTGTCGCCGGCGATCCAGGCCGTCCAGGCGAGCAGGGTGAGCGGCGGCGCCGCGAGGTGCTCGAACGGGCTGACGCAGCGCTGGACGAGGAACCGCCACACGCGCTGGGCGACGGCCAGCTCGTCCGGCTCGGCGAACTCGGCGCCGCGGTCCCGGCCGAGCTTGTCCTGCAGGCCGAGCAGCAGGCGGGCGGTGCGCTCGGCGTCGATCTCCCGCGCGCCGGCCCGGAACTCGGCCATCACCTCAGTGATCATCTCGCCCGTCCGGTCGACCGTGGACGTCCGCCCGGCGGCGAGCTCCTGGAGGAAGCCGGGGCCGGCCCGCTCGATCTCCTGCCGCTGGACGTCCGCGAGCGGCGGCCCGACGGGTGCCAGCCCGGCGACCATCGCCCGCCGGCTGCCGCGCGGGGCCAGGCCGGCGAAGGCCGCGGCGGCCGCGACGGGGCTGGGCCGGTGGGAGGGCCGGATCGGTGTGCCGGCCGGGTCGCAGCATCCGGTGCGGGTGCACAGGAACGACCACCAGCGGCCGCCGGAGACGAACAGGGACTCCTTCACGGCGACCCCGGCCGCCCGGAAGGCACCGGCCAGGCCGTCCGCGAGCGGACGCAGCGCCTCGGCCGACCGCGGCCCGTCACCGGGCGGTGCGCCGCTCTGCGCGGACGCCGGGTCGGCGGGATCCCGGACGAGGTAGAGCAGCACCTGGTCGGGGCGGCGGTCGCGCTTCTCGGAGAGGTCCAGCAGCAGCGCGGCGGTGTCGCGGGCCACCGGCGCCCACTGCTCGGGCGCGTCCGGGAGGTCCACCCGGACCACGGCGCCCTGGTGGAGCGAGGGCCCCTGCAGGCCGACGGCGACGATGCTGTCGTCGGGGAAGAAGCCGAGGAGGTAGGGCAGCATCTCGGCCATGTCGGCCGGGCCTCGCATCGGCGTGGGCAGCAGGGTGGCGGGCAGCCCCTGAACGGGGGCGGCGGGCGGGGGGCGGTGTTCGTCGTGGTTCATGGCCCGAAGCATGCGGCTTTTTCCGGGCCGCGTGTTCAGCCTGTGGATAACTCCGGATTGCGGATTGTTCCGCGGTTGTTCCGTGCGCCTTCCGGGCCGATCATTCCGCGGGAATTCCAACGCCCGGACCGTACCGGCCTTTCCCGTCAACCGATCTGATGACAGGTCATCCACAGGCCGGGCACTGCATTGGCCCATTGTCGGTCGCACGCGGTATGCATGGGGCCATGGACGAGCGCAGCACCCGCCCCGAATCCGAGCCCGTGGACGCACCGGCCGCACCGGACCGCACCGGCAGCCGGTCGGCGGCCGGGCACGCCCCCGGCGACGGGCACGCGACCGGTCCGGCCGACCCCGCCGGGCAGGACCGCGCTGCCGTCCGCGAGCGCGCCGAGGCCGTGCTGCGCGAGCTGGCCGGGCCGTCCGCGGTCCTCCGGGAGGACCAGTGGCGGGCCATCGAGGCGCTGGTCGTGGACCACCGCCGGGCGCTGGTGGTGCAGCGCACCGGCTGGGGCAAGTCGGCCGTGTACTTCATCGCCACCGCGCTGCTCCGCTCCGCCGGCGCCGGCCCCACGGTGATCGTCTCGCCGCTGCTGGCTCTCATGCGCAACCAGGTGGACTCGGCCTCCCGGGCCGGCATCCACGCCCGGACGATCAACTCCGCCAACCCGCAGGAGTGGGACGAGATCCAGGCCGAGGTGGCCGCCGGGGCGGTGGACATCCTGCTGGTCAGCCCGGAGCGGCTGAACAACCCGGACTTCCGCGACCAGGTCCTCCCCAAGCTCGCCGCCTCCACCGGCCTGCTCGTGGTCGACGAGGCGCACTGCATCTCCGACTGGGGCCACGACTTCCGGCCGGACTACCGGCGGCTGCGCACCATGCTGGCCGACCTCGCCCCCGGCGTCCCGGTCCTCGCCACCACGGCGACGGCCAACGCGCGGGTCACCGCCGACGTGGCCGACCAGCTCGGCACGGGGGCACCCGACGGCTCGGGCGGGCCGCCGGCCGACCGCACGGCGCTGGTGCTCCGCGGCCCGCTGGACCGGGAGAGCCTCAGTCTCGGGGTCCTCTCTCTGCCAGACCCGGCGCACCGCCTGGCCTGGCTGGCCGACCACCTGGCCGAGCTGCCCGGCTCCGGCATCGTCTACACCCTCACCGTGGCGGCGGCGGACGAGGTGACCGCCTTCCTGCGCTCCCGCGGGTACCCGGTGGCCTCCTACTCCGGGCGGACGGAGGACGCCGAGCGCCGCAGCGCGGAGGCGGACCTGCTGGCCAACCGGGTCAAGGCGCTGGTCGCGACCTCGGCCCTGGGCATGGGCTTCGACAAGCCCGACCTGGGCTTCGTGGTCCACCTCGGCTCGCCGGGTTCGCCGATCGCCTACTACCAGCAGGTCGGACGCGCCGGCCGCGGTGTCGACCGGGCCGAGGTGCTGCTGCTGCCGGGCCGGGAGGACGAGGCGATCTGGCGCTACTTCGCCTCGCTGGGCTTCCCCCCGGAGGAGCAGGTCCGGCGGACGATCGACGCGCTCGCCGAGGCGGGCCGCCCGCTGTCCACCGGCGCCCTGGAGGCCCGGGTGGACCTTCGGCGGAACCGGCTGGAGACCATGCTCAAGGTGCTCGACGTCGACGGCGCGGTCCGCAAGGTCCGCGGCGGCTGGGAGTCCACCGGCCGCCCCTGGGCGTACGACGCGCCGCGCTACGCCAAGGTCGCGGCCGCGCGGGAGGCCGAGCAGCAGGCGATGCGCGAGTACGCGGCGTCGGCCGGCTGCCGCATGGAGTTCCTGCGCAGGCAGCTCGACGACCCGGAGGCCGTGCCCTGCGGGCGCTGCGACAACTGTGCGGGCCCGGCGCACGGCCCCGAGGTGTCGGCGGAGGCGCTCGCCGCGGCCCGGGCGGCACTCGGCCGGCCCGGTGCGGAGTTCGAGCCGCGCCGGCTGTGGCCGACCGGGATGGACGCGCTCGGCGTGCCGCTCAAGGGCCGCATCCCCGCCGGAGAACAGGCGGAGACCGGCCGGGCGCTCGGCCGGCTGTCCGACATCGGCTGGGGCACCCGGCTGCGCACGCTGCTCGCCGAGTCGGCGCCGGACGGCCCCGTCCCGGCCGAGGTGGTCGACGCCCTGGTGAGCGTCCTGGCCGACTGGGCGCGCGGTCCCGGCGGCTGGGCCGGACCGGAGGGCCCGGACGGCACGCGCCTCGCCCGACCGGTCGGCGTGGTCACCATGGCCTCGGCGACCCGGCCCCAGCTGGTGGAGAGCCTCGGCGCACGGATCGCGGCGGTCGGCCGCCTGCCGCTGCTCGGCCGGATCGAGTACGCGGCCGGCCGGCCGCCGCACGGCCCGCGGAGCAACAGCGCACAGCGGCTGCACTCGCTGGCGGGGACGCTGGTCGTCCCGGAGGAGCTGGGGGCGACGCTCGCCGCGGCGGGCGGCCCGGTGCTGCTGGTCGACGACCTGGTGGACTCGGGCTGGACGGTGACCGTGGCCGCCCGGCTGCTCCGTCGCGCCGGGGCGACGGGGGTCCTTCCCTTGGTCCTGGCCCTCCAGGCCTGAGCCCGGGCGAACCGGATCCCCTGCGGGGAGGACGCGCTGTTCACCGGAAGGAGACCTCGGGGCAAACCGGACTTCGACCACCCGTCGGACGGCCGTCGGACGGCCGTCGGACGGCCGTCAGGCGAATGGACGCATGACCGTGACGGAATATATCCGGCAGAACACTGAATTTCGGGCGGCGCTCGGCATTTCATCATTGCCGCTTCGACCGATCTGACGGGAGAATTGAGGCCGTACCCCACACCTGGTCGGAAGACCCGGTATTCGGCGTACCCACGTCACCGCCGTGCCAGCGGGCCGGAAGGAGGATCGTGATCAACCGCAGAGACCACGGTCAGGACCCTTCCACCGCCAGACGGAGCATCGACCCGAAGGCCTGGTCCGAGGCCGACGTGCCGTTGCTGCGCGCCCCGCGCGACTTCGTCCGCGAGCTGCACCAGCGGCACCTGCCGCAACCGGGCACCACGGTCGTCGCCGTGCTGGACGCCAGGCACCAGCTGATCGCCTCGGCCTCCTTCAGCACCCGCCAGCACCTCACCGACGGGTGGCAGCACCGCAACGCGATCCTGGCCAACCTCCGGCAGGTCGTCCCGCACGACCTCCGGCTCGCCGCTCCCGTCCGCACGGCCGTGCTGCTGCGCTGCCGCGAGGGCTCGCCCGAGTGGACGGCCCAGGACGGCGCGTGGATGTGGGCCCTCCAGGACGCAGCCGCGCTGCACGGGCTGCGCTGCGGCTCCTACATCGCGCTGGCACCCGCCGGCTGGCACGTGATCGGCGACGGGCGGCGCGGCCGCAACCCGCACTCCGGGTCGTGGTCCGACGGGCCGTTGCACACCGTCACCGAGCTGCCGCCGCGCCACGCGCGGGAGCCGGTCCGGCGGACCGCACGGAACCCCCATGTCGCAGCGGTGACGGCGCTGGACGCGTTGCGCCCCGCGGCCTCGCGCTGACCGTTCGCGCGGCCGCCCGCCGATGAGGCGGGCGGCACCGCGACGACGGACGGTGCCGGACCCTCCGGGCACCGCCGCGGGCGAAGCCCCAGCAACGGCCGGCACCGGTCACCGGGCCGGAACGCCCCGGACCGGAACGCCCCGACCCGGGCCGACACGCGCCCGGACGAGCGGGCTCAGGCCGGCACGGGCCGGTCCGCCCCCGGGAAGAGCGACGCGACGGCGTCCGTGCCGCCGCAGATCACCAGCAGCGAGCCCGCGCGCTCCGCGGCACGCACCGCGGCACCCGCGATGCGGTTGACCCCGGAGCCGTTGACCACCAGGACCACCACGTCGCGGCGCAGCGGCCGGGTCGTGGCGGCGTCGGCGTAGAACACGTCACCGGCCTCAGCGAGCTGCGCCCAGTAGCGCTCCTCGCCGAAGGACAGCTCGTGCTGCTGCCACGGGTGCGGTTCGCCGACCGTGAGCACGAGGACGTCGCCGGGGAGGCGGCCGGACTCGAGCAGCTGGTCCACCGTCTCGTCGGCGCGCTCCAGCGCCTCCTGCGGATCGGCGGGGACCAGCCGGACGGCCGGGGACGAGGGGTCGGGACCCGGACCGGGCTTCGGCCCGGGGCGCGGGCCCGGAGTGGCGCCCGCAGCTCTCGGCGGAGCGGGACGGGGCGGCGCCGGGCGGGGCGGCGCGGGCCGCTGGCCCGGCACGACGCCGGACGCAGCAGGGTTGACGGAAGGCGTACGGGGGCTGGATGCGTCCGACTTGTGGGGGAAGGGAACGCCGGGGCCCGGGATACTCTCGTGAATCTCCGGCTCCTCGGGGAAGACAGGCATACCCGGATATCTATCAAATGCCGGTCGGATGCGCACGGGCGCCCCACCTGTTGGGCACCCGGCGGGGCTCGCGGAGGGCCGCCCCGGGGTCCGACGGAGTGTCAGAAGCCGAGCGACAACTGCTCGTCCGCGGGCTCCGCGATCCGGCCGCGCTTGAGGTGGCGCCACTGCGGGAGCCCGTCGAGATAGGCCCAGGACAGGCGGTGTTCCGAGGTCGGACCGAATTCCTCCAGGGCGGCGCGGTGCACCGGCGAGGGGTATCCGGCGTTGTCCTCGAAGCCGTAGGCGGGGTGGTCCGCGGCGAGCTCCGCCATCATCCCGTCCCGGCGGACCTTGGCCAGGACGGAGGCCGCGGAGACGCAGACGCAGGACTGGTCGCCCTTGATCACCGTGCGGACCCGCCACGGCCCGCCGAGGTAGTCGTGCTTGCCGTCGAGGATCACGGCGTCCGGTCGGACCGGGAGCGCCGCCAGGGCGCGTTCGGCGGCCAGCCGCAGCGCCGCGGTCATGCCGAGTTCGTCGCACTCCTGCGAGGAGGCGTGGCCGAGGGCGTACGCGGTGACCCAGTCGGCGAGCACCGGGGCGAGCGCCTCGCGGCGCTTCACGGTGAGGAGCTTGGAGTCGGTGAGGCCCTCCGGCGGGCGGCGCAGTCCGGTGACGGCGGCGCCGACGGTGACCGGGCCGGCCCAGGCGCCGCGTCCGACCTCGTCGAGCCCGGCGACCACGGCGGCTCCGGCCCGGCGCAGCGAGCGCTCGACCGAGTGGGTCGGGGGGTCGTAGGGCATGGCTGGTCCATTCGTGTCGCTCCGGCAGCACCAGCCTACGTCCCCGCCGGGACCGCCCCGGACGGCCTGCACCCGCCCCGACCCGTCCGACCCGCGGCCCCGAACGACCCACCAACCCCGAACGACCCGCGACCGACCGAGCCGCGCGGACCGGCCGACCCGGCGACGACCCGCCCGCGGCCCGGCCCGCCCCGGGGCCGGTCCTCGAAGGCGTGCGGGTGCATGGGCGCCCGATGGCGACGCGTGGAGGCACCTCCCGGCAAGGAGGCCGGAGGAGAACTGCGCGGTCCGGGAGCGGTGTTCCCGGCGGATCCGGATCGCCCCGGTCCGACCGGTGCGCCGCATCCGGACGGCGCGGTTCCCCGCGCCCCTGGAGTGACCGCCCGAACGCCCCTGGAGCCGCTCCCTAGTAGGCGCTCACCAGGGGCATGAGCACCTGGTCCACCAGTTCGGTGCAGAAGGCCTCGTCGACCACGCCCTCGCAGACCTTGGCCCGGTAGAGCAGCATCGCCGGGGCGACGTCGGCGACGATCGGCGTGGCCGCGCCGGGCCGGACGTCGCCGCGCCGCTCGCCGCGGCCGAGGATGCCGAGGATCGCCGCGTTGGCCGGCCGCATCACCCGGCCGTCGAGGAAGTCCTTGAAGGCGACGGCCTGTTCGTGGTCGAGCTCGGCCATCAGCACGCGGATGGCGGTGCCGGCCGGCGAGCACATGATCGCGCCGAAGCCCGCCATGAGCTGCATCAACTCGGCACGGACCGACCCGAGGTCGGGGATGTCCACGGGGGGTGGCAGAGTGGCCCCCAGGGCGTGCACGACCAGATCCGCCTTCGACGCCCAGCGGCGGTACAGCGCGGCCTTGCCGGTCTGCGCCGCCCCGGCGACGCCCTCCATGGTCAACCGGGCGAAGCCGCCGGAGACCAGGAGTTCGAGGGTCGCCTCGAAGATCGCGGCCTCCAGGGCGCGCCCCCGCCGTCGGGCCGCGGCAGGCGCCGCCGGCTCGACGGGCGGCACCGCGGGACCGACGCCCGGCATCCCCGGCCTGACGGGCGGCAGCACGCCCGCCGGCTCGGCCGACGCCTCGGCGCCGGCCTGCAGTGGTACGGCCCGCGTCACGCCGGCGGGGGCGGACGGCGCACATCCGGCCGCCACCGCCCCCGACGGCCCGACCGACGCCTGACGCCGCACCAACTGATCCATCGTCACCACCCTAGAGAACGCTTGCGTTCACAATCTCTTTCCGGATATCGTCCACATGATAGTGAACGGCTCCGTTCCTTCACAGTGTCCGCGCACCGCCACCGGCCGTGCGCAGTCGCACAACCGCGCACGTCACGGGCGCATTCTCCGGCACCACCCCACGGTGCAGGACCAACAGGGGGCAATCAGTGGCAATCTCCGACACGGTCGGCGCACCCGCACCACCGAAGGCGGGACGCACCCAGCGCAAGGGCATCACCCTCACCGTCATCGCCGCGACCCAGCTCATGGTCGTGCTGGACGCGACGATCGTGAACATCGCGCTGCCGCACATCAAGAACGACCTCGGCTTCTCCGACACCACCCTCTCCTGGGTGATCAACGCCTACACCCTCACCTTCGGCGGCCTGCTCCTGCTCGGCGGCCGTCTCGGCGACATCCTCGGCCGGCGGCGGGTGTTCATCGTCGGCACCCTGCTCTTCGGCTTCGCCTCGCTGCTCGGCGGCTTCGCGCAGGACTCGACCATGCTGCTCGCCGCACGCGCCCTGCAGGGCCTCGGCGGCGCCGTCTGCTCACCGACCGCGTTCGCCCTGATCGCCAGCAACTTCGAGGAGGGCCCCGAACGCAACCGGGCCTTCGGCGTCTTCTCCGCGGTCGCCGGCTCCGGTGCCGCGATCGGCCTGCTGGCCGGCGGTCTGCTCACCGAGTACCTCGACTGGCGCTGGGTGTTCTTCGTGAACGTGCCGATCGCCGTGCTGATCGCGCTCGCCGCGCCGCGGTTCATCAACGAGTCGGAGCGGACGGAGGGCCGCTTCGACCTGCCCGGCGCGCTCACCTCGACCCTCGGCCTGGTGGCCCTGGTCTACGGCTTCATCCGCGCCGCGTCGGACGGCTGGAGCGACGCCCTGACGCTGGCCTCGTTCGCCGGGGGCGTGGTCCTGGTGGTCGCGTTCGTCGTCATCGAGCGGCGGACGGCGCAGCCGATCACCCCGCTGCACCTGTTCCAGGACCGCAACCGCACCGGCGGCCTGATCATGATGCTCTGCCTCGCCGCGGCGATGTTCGGCATCTTCTTCTACATCACGATCTTCGTGCAGACGGTCATCCACTACAGCCCGCTCAAGGCGGGTGTGGCCTTCCTGCCGATCAGTGCCGCGATCATCGTGGCGGCGCAGATCGCCTCGGCGCTCCAGGCGAAGCTCGGCCCGAAGGTGTTCATGGCCGGCGGTGCCGCCCTGGTCACGGTCGGCCTGAGCTGGCTGACCCAGCTCAAGGCGGACAGCGGCTACGTGGACGGGATCCTCGGCCCCACGGTGATCTTCGGCTTCGGCATGGGCCTGATCTTCGTCCCGGTGATGCTGATCGCGGTGTCCGGTGTGCCGAACAACGAGACCGGGGCGGCCTCCGGCCTGCTCAACTCGGTGCAGCAGATCGGCGGCGCCCTCGGCCTGTCCATCCTCACCACCGTGTTCAGCCACGCGGCCAAGTCCAAGGCCACCGAGCTGGTGCCGGGCTTCCTGCAGTCCGCCACTCCCGAGCAGGCGCAGCACTTCCAGAAGGCGCACGAGTTCCCGGTGGGCAGTGCCGCGTACAGCGAGACGCTGGCGCACGGCATCGGCCAGGCGTTCATCGTGGGCGCCTCACTGGCCGTGGTCGCCCTGCTGGTGGCGCTGTCCGTGGTGAAGGCGAAGGCGAGCGACCTGCCCTCGGAGGGGGCGGCCGGCGTGGCGCTCTGACGCACCGCGTGGTGGGGGGGGCCCGCGCGGCCCCCCCCCCCCCCCCCCCGGGCGGGGCGCGACCCCGCGGGTAAACAAACACCCACACAAAATTAGACTATTGCGTGGTGTTGGGGGATAGA
>NZ_JBEYFP010000081.1:0-17259 GCF_040634455.1 Kitasatospora sp. NPDC007106 | reverse complement strand
ATCTACTGATCTGCACTAAAGGGCGGGGGGGAGGGGGGTGTTGATGTGGGGGTTCCCGCCCCACCGCGGGGCTGGGCCACCCGGGCGGTCCCCCCCGCCCCTCGGGGTGTCTCTCAGACGGCCAGGCAGCTGGGGCCGAGGAGTTGCTTGAGGTCGCCGAAGAGGGCCGGGTCGGACTTCACCCGGTGCCGGTCCAGCCGCAGGACGGTGGTCTTGTTCCGCCCCTCCAGCCGCAGGCGGACCTCGGTGGTGCCCTTGTGGTGGGTGAGGACCTCGCCGAGGCGGGCGACCAGCGGCGGGGTGATCCGGCCGCTGGGGATGTTGATGACGATCGGTGCCTCGGCGTGCGCGTTGGAGAGGTCCGGGACGGACAGCTCCATGCCCATCAGCCGCGGCACGTCCTCCCGCTTGTCGAGCTTGCCGCGGACGAACACCACGGCGTCCTCGACGAGTTGCGAGGAGACCAGCTGGTAGCTGGCGGGGAAGAACATGCAGTCGATGGAGCCGGCGAGGTCCTCGACGGTGGCGATCGCCCAGGCGTTGCCCTGCTTGGTCATCTTCCGCTGGAGGCCGGAGATGATGCCGCCGATGGTGACGATGGCACCGTCCGGGCGCTCGGCGAGGTCGGCGACGGCGCAGTCGGCCTTGTCGGCGAGGACGTGCTCGATGCCGTGCAGCGGGTGCGAGGAGACGTAGAGGCCGAGCATCTCCCGCTCCTGGGTGAGCAGGAAGGACTTGTCCCACTCCTCCTCGGAGAAGACCACGTCGAGGCCGAAGCTCGGTTCGTCGGAGACGGAGTCGCCGCCGAAGAGGTCGAACTGGCCCTCGGCCTCCTTGCGCTTGACGCCGACCACGTTGTCGATCATCGGCTCGAACTGCGCGGTGAGGCCCTTGCGGGTGTGCCCGAGGGAGTCGAACGCGCCGGCCTTGATGAGGGATTCGACCGTCCGCTTGTTGCAGACCACCGACTCGACCTTGTCCAGGAAGTCCGGGAAGGAGGCGAACTTCCCCTTGGACTTGCGGGTGCGGATCATCGACTCGACGACCGGGCCGCCGACGTTGCGGATGGCGGTGAGGCCGAAGCGGACGGTGTCGTTGCCGTGCGGGGTGAAGTCGGCGTCGGACTCGTTGACGTCCGGCGGCAGGACGCTGATGCCCATCTTGCGGGCCTCGTTGAGGTAGACCGCGGACTTGTCCTTGTCGTCCTTGACCGAGGTGAGCAGGCCGGACATGTACTCGGCCGGGTAGTTGGCCTTGAGGTAGGCCGTCCAGTAGGAGACCAGTCCGTAGCCGGCGGTGTGGGCCTTGTTGAACGCGTAGCCGGAGAAGGGGACGAGGACGTCCCACACGGCCTGGATCGCGGCGTCGGAGTAGCCGTGCTCGCGGCAGCCCTTCTGGAAGGGGACGAACTCCGCCTCCAGGATCTCCTTCTTCTTCTTGCCCATGGCTCGGCGCAGCAGGTCGGCCTGGCCGAGCGAGTAGCCGGCGAGGATCTGCGCGGCCTTCTGGACCTGCTCCTGGTAGACGATCAGGCCGTAGGTGGGCTCGAGGATCTCCTTGAGCGGCTCCTCCAGCTCCGGGTGGATCGGGGTGATCTCCTGCTGGCCGTTCTTGCGCAGCGCGTAGTTGGTGTGCGAGTTGACGCCCATCGGACCGGGGCGGTACAGCGCGAGGACGGCGGAGATGTCCTCGAAGTTGTCGGGCTTCATCAGGCGCAGCAGCGAGCGCATGGGGCCGCCGTCGAGCTGGAAGACGCCGAGCGTGTCGCCGCGGGCGAGGAGTTCGTAGGTCGGCTTGTCGTCGAGGGGCAGATCAAGCAGGTTGATCTTGATGCCCTTGTTCTTCTCGATCGCCTTGACGGCGTCGTCCATGATCGTCAGGTTGCGCAGGCCGAGGAAGTCCATCTTGAGAAGGCCGAGGCCCTCGCAGGTGGGGTAGTCGAACTGCGTGATGGTGACGCCGTCGGTGTGCCGGGTCCAGACCGGGATGTGGTCGGTGAGCGGCTCGGCGGACATGATGACGCCTGCGGCGTGCACGCCGGGCTGGCGGATCAGGCCCTCGATGCCGCGGGCGGTGTCGATGACCTTGCGGACGTCCGGGTCGGTCTCGTACAGCCCGCGGATCTCGCCGGCCTCGCTGTAGCGGGGGTGCGAGGAGTCGGTGATGCCGGAGAGCGGGATGCCCTTGCCCATGACGTCCGGCGGCATCGCCTTGGTGATCCGGTCGCCCATCGCGTACGGGTAGCCGAGGACGCGCGAGGAGTCCTTGATGGCGGCCTTCGCCTTGATGGTGCCGTACGTGACGATCATGGCGACCTTGTCGGAGCCCCACTTCTCCGTCACGTAGCGGATCACGTCGCCGCGCCGGCGCTCGTCGAAGTCGATGTCGACGTCGGGCATGGAGATGCGCTCGGGGTTGAGGAAGCGCTCGAAGATCAGGCCGTGCGGGATCGGGTCGAGGTCGGTGATGCCCATGGCGTAGGCGACCAGCGAGCCGGCGGCCGAACCACGGCCCGGGCCGACCGCGATGCCCTGCTGCTTGGCCCACATGATGAAGTCGGCGACCACGAGGAAGTACGCCGGGAACCCCATCTGGATGATGGTGTCCATCTCGTACTCGGCGAGCTTCTTGTGCTCCTCGTCGTAGCCGCCCGGGAAGCGCCAGTCCATGCCCTCCCAGACCTTGGACTTGAAGAAGTCCGCCTCGGACTCGAAGCCCTCCGGGATGGGGAAGCGCGGCATCAGGTTCTTGAACTCGAACATGCCGGCGGTGTCGACGCGGGAGGCGACCAGCAGCTGGCTGTTGCGGCAGCCCTCCTGCCAGGCGTCGGAGGTGTCCAGGCCGTACATCTCGGCGGCCGACTTGATGTAGTAGCCGGTGCCGTCGAAGCGGAAGCGGTCCGGGTCGGAGAGGTTCTTGCCGGTCTGCACGCACAGCAGCAGGTCGTGCGCGCCGGCGTCGCCCTCGGTGGTGTAGTGCGAGTCGTTGGTGACCACCGGCGGGATGTTCAGCTTCTTGGAGATCTCCAGGAGGCCGTCGCGGACCCGCTGCTCGATGTCGAGCCCGTGGTCCATCAGCTCCAGGAAGTAGTTCTCCTTGCCGAAGATGTCCTGGTAGTCCGCGGCGGACTTCACCGCCTCGTCGAACTGGCCGAGGCGCAGCCGGGTCTGCACCTCGCCGGAGGGGCAGCCGGTGGTGGCCATCAGGCCGGCCGCGTGCTCGGCGATGATCTCCTTGTCCATCCGGGGCCACTTCACCAGCCAGCCCTCGGCGTAGGAGCGCGAGGTCAGCTTGAAGAGGTTGTGCAGACCCTCCTTGTTGCGGGCCCAGATGGTCTTGTGGGTGTAGGCGCCGGACGCCGAGACGTCGTCCTTCTTCTGGTGCGGCTGGCCCCACAGGATGCGCTTGGTGTTGGAGCGGGAGTCCGGGGCGACGTACGCCTCGATGCCGATCACCGGGGTGATGCCGGCGGCGGTGGCCTGCTTGTGGAACTCCGCGGCACCGTACATGTTGCCGTGGTCGGTCATCGCGACGTGGGTCTGCCCGAGCCGCTCGACCTCCTTGAAGAGCTGCTTCAGCCGGGCGGCGCCGTCCAACATCGAGTACTCGGTGTGGACGTGCAGGTGCGCGTACGGCTGGTCGCTCAAGGCGGGGCCTCCGGAGTCTCGGCATGATCGGAACCGGGCGCGAAACAGGTAAGGCCCGAGCCACCCTCAGGGCCCGGACCACGGCTTCCGCGTCGCGGCACCGAGTCTAGTCCCCCGTCGCACCCGCCCCGGGACACGGCACGAATGCTCCACGTTCCCTCACTTTCAGGCGCCGGCGGGTCACGTTCGGCGGTCACCGGGTCACGGAAGGAGACCCGGGGTTCCGGCCCGGCCGTTCACGCCGATAGCCTCTGGCGCACTGACGTGCGAGGAGGGGTTCCATGGCATTCGGCCCGGTGGTGCAGCAGCGGGCGCGAGGCGGAGGGCTGACCGCGATCGGCGTGCTGGCGCTCGTCCAGCTGGCCTCCGAGCTCGGCGTGCTCGCCTACGACATCGCGCAGAAGGGCCCCGGCTACCTGCTGACCGCCCTGGGCATCTCCTACGCGGACTACGTCGACGCGCCGGTCGGCTTCTTCGCCTACGACACCGGCTACTGCGTGGCCCTGGCCGCCCTGGCGATCGGCGCCTTCATGGGCGGCCGCTGGGTCCGCCCGGCGGCCGTCGCGCTGACCTCGGTGACCGGCTTCGCCGCCCTCGGCCAGATCCTGAACCAGGTGGTCTACTCGGCCTCCCGGCGGACCTTCGCCGAGCCGGTCAGCCACCTGTGGCTGAACATGACCCTGCTGCTCACGGTGGGCATCGCGATCGCCGTCGCCGCGATCGTCGGCGCGACGCGCCCGGCCGCCCCGGCCGCCCCCGCCCCGGTAGCCTTCCACCCGTACGTCCCCGCGCAGCGCCAGGCCCACCCGCCGATACCGCCGACGACGCCGCCCGGTCCCCCGTCGGCGCCGCCCGCGCCGCCGAACGCCTGAACCGCGGCCGCCCGCCGCGCGTCCTTCCCCCCGCGGACCGGACGGCACCACCGACAGACCGCACCGATTGGAAGGCCCATGCCCGACCAGCCCACCGTCGCCGACCGCGAGCCGGAGCGCGCGGAAACCGTCCTGCGGGTCTTCGACTCCGCGTTCGGGGAGCTGCTGGCGCAGGACCCGGCCGCGTTCCGGGTGAAGTTCCGCAAGATGGCCGCCTCGGCCTTCGCCTTCTACCGGGGCACCGCCGCACTCTTCTACGCCGACCTCACCACCGCCCCGTACCGGGAGTACGGCGCCCGCTTCCTCGACGACCGCACCGGCCGGGTCTGGATCCACGGCGACCTGCACGCCGAGAACTTCGGCACCTACCTGAACGCCGAGGGCCGGCTCGTCTTCAACGTCAACGACTTCGACGAGGCCTACGTCGGCGCCTTCACCTGGGACGTCCAGCGGCTCGCCGCCAGCCTCGCCCTGATCGGCTACGCCAAGGCGCTCTCCGACGACACCATCAGCGGCCTGGTGCGCGCCTTCGCCGCCGCCTACCGCGGACAGATCGCCGCGCTGGCCGGCAACGGCGACGCCGCCCAGTTCACCCTGGACACCGCGGACGGCCCCATCCTCGACACGCTGCGCCGCGCCCGGCTGCAGACCCGCGTCGAACTGCTCGACGCGGAGACGGTCGTCGAGGGCTGGGACCGCCGGTTCCGGATCGGCGGCGGCGCCTTCCAACTGGACGCGGACACCCGCACCGAGGTGCTGGCCGCCTTCGAGCGTTACCTGGAGACCCTGCCGCCCGCCTCCCGCACCCGCCCCGACGCGCTGCGCGTCAAGGACGTCTGCGGCCGCCGCGGCATCGGCATCGGCAGCGCCGGCCTGCCCTCGTACAACCTGCTGCTGGAGGGCCACACCGACGCCCTCGAGAACGACGTGATCATCTACATGAAGCAGGGGCAGACGCCGGCCGTCTCCCGGCACGTCACCGACCCGGCGATCCGCGGCTACTTCGAGCACGAGGGGCACCGCACCGTCATCTCGCAGCGCGCCCTGCAGGACCACAGCGACCCGTGGCTCGGGTACACCACCCTGCACGGCCGCGGCCAGCTCGTCGCCGAGGTCTCCCCGTACGCGGCCGACCTCGACTGGACCGACCTCAACGAGCCGGACGACCTGCGCACCGTCACCGAGTACCTCGGCCGGGCCACCGCCACCATGCACGCCGCCGCCGACGAGTCCTCCAGCGGCCACAGCCTCGTCCCGTTCTCCACCGAGCACGCCATCGACAAGGCGATCGCCGCCGACGAGGACGGCTTCACCGGGATGCTCGTCGACTTCGCCCACGCCTACGGCGACCGCGCCCGCCGCGACCACCAGCTCTTCGTCGACCTCTTCCGCAACGGCCGCATCCCGGGGCTGTAGTCCCACCCGCGTCATGCCGAGGGCCCGGGGCCCGGCACAGTGTCCTGTGCCGGGCCGCCGGGCCCTCGGTCCTGTCCGTGCGCGCCCGTTACTGCAGCTGGAGGGCGTTCCAGTCCCAGCCCGCACCGGCTGGGACGGTGTAGCTGGGCAGGCTGAACGCCTGGATGTGGCCCTCGGCATCGGCGAGGCCCGTGTGCAGGGTGATCGAACCGTCGCCCTGGTGGTAGATCAGGGCGAGGTCGGTGCGGTGGTCACCGTTGAAGTCACCCGCGATGAACCGGCTGGAGTCCCAGTCCCAGTTCCCGGCCGGAACGGTGTAGCCGACGGTGAACGGATTGAACCCGCCGTCCGCCTTGCTCAGCGAGGTGTAGAAACCGATCGCGCTGCTGGCGTACCGGTACGCCATGATCGCATCCGCCCGGCCGTCACCGTTCGCATCACCCGCGTACAGCCGGATCGCGTTCCAGTCCCAACCCGCGCTCGCCGGCACGGTGTAGCTGGGCAGGCTGAACGCCTGGATGTGGCCCTCGGCGTCCGCCAGACCCGTGTGCAGGGTGATGGAGTTGTCGCCGTGGTGGTAGATCAGGGCGAGGTCGGTGCGGTGGTCACCGTTGAAGTCACCCGCGATGAACCGGCTGGAGTCCCAGTCCCAGTTCCCGGCCGGAACGGTGTAGCCGACGGTGAACGGATTGAACCCGCCGTCCGCCTTGCTCAGCGAGGTGTAGAAACCGATCGCGCTGCTGGCGTACCGGTAGACCATGATCGCATCCGCCCGGCCGTCACCGTTCGCATCACCCGCGTACAGCCGGATCGCGTTCCAGTCCCAACCCGCGCTTGCCGGCACGGTGTAGCTGGGCAGGCTGAACGCCTGGATGTGGCCCTCGGCGTCCGCCAGACCCGTGTGCAGGGTGATCGAACCGTCCTCGTGGTGGTACATCAGGGCGAGATCCGTACGGTGGTCACCGTTGAAGTCACCCGCGATGAACCGGCTGGAGTTCCAGTCCCAGTTGCCCTTCGGCACGATGTAGCCGGCCGTGATGGGGTTGAAGCCGCCGTCCGCCTTGCTCAGCGAGGTGAAGAACCCGATCGCGCTGTCGGCGTAGTGGTACGCCATGAGGGCGTCGGCCCGGCCGTCACCGTTCGCGTCACCGGCCGTCACGGCGCTGAGCACCGTCTGCTTGACCCAACCGCCGAGGTCGTCGACGCGGGTGCCGTAGCTGCCGGTGCGGGTCTCGGTGGTGGGGGTGCCGAGGCAACCGCCCTGCCAGGAGCGGCTGGTGACGGCGACCAGGGCGGGCTTGTTGTTCTCGGTGCGCCACAGGGGGGCTCCGGCGTCGCCCTTGCAGGCGGTGGGGTCCGTCGTCGCCTTGGGGCCGAGGTCGAGGCCCGCGGCCTGGACGGCGCCGGTGGTGTAGGTGCCGGTGTGAGGAGCGGCGGGGACCCACGCGCTCGTGGTGCGACCGTAGCCGGCGCTCTGGAGATCCTGACCGGCCGTCGGCACGGTGGTGGAGAGCGCGATGGGGGCGATGTCGTTGACCGGCGCGGCAAGCCGGGCCATCACGAGGTCGCGGTCCGCGTGAGGCACGAGCTCGACCACATCGCGGACCTGGCCTGCGCTGGTGGTCAGGTCGGCACGGCCGATGGTGGCCGTGGTCTTGTCCTTGGGAGCGCCGGCCGCCACCGCGATCGACTGGGCGGGGTCGTCGGCGAAGCAGCTCTTGGCGGTGGCGACCCACAGCGCGTCGACGAGCGCGCCGGTGCAGGAGCGCTTGCCGCCGCCGATGTCGAGCTTGGTGGTGAACGCGACGGAGGGATCGGCGGCCCGGCCCGCGGCAGGCGGGGTGCTGGAGCCGGTGACGCGCAGCTCCAGCAGGACGGCCTTGGACGTCTGCCCGGCCCCCTCGCCCACACCGACGGCGGTGTCCGCAGCCACGTCAACGGTCTGGGCCTTGCCGTCGATGGTGATGCCCGCCTGCAGGGTGCGCCCGATGCTTTCCACCCGGAAGGCATCGGGGACCTTCAACGAGAGGTATCCGGTGGAGTACGGCGCGGCGAAGCATATGCGGTTCAACGGAGTCCGCAGGGTGCGGCCCCAGACCGCCACCTGGTGCGGCGCGTCGCACGAGGTGTAGGTGATGCGTCCGTCACCCCTGAGCAACGTCGCACCGCCGGTCGCCTGCAGGATCTCCTCGGCACCCGGATAGGTACCGTCCTCCACCGCGAAGGGTGCCGCAGCATTGGCGGCCGGCTCGGAGGCGGCGGCGAGCGGAGCGGGAGCGCCCAGAACGGTCACGGCCAACGCCGTCGCCGCTGCGGGAAGCCATCGGCGTATGTGTGGAGCCATCGACTCACTTTCAAAATCGGAATGCGCCCCTCCATGCCAATGGCGGCACGGTGGAGCCGTCGCGGTCACTGGAGCATAGCGTTCACAACTGACTGTGATTCACAATATTTTCAAGGGACGGAACATGACTGAACAACAGAGATCCGAACCATCTTGCCTCAGTCAATTCGGCCGCGATTCAGTGAAGTTGACATGAATGCCAGCCGTCCGATCCGCCCGGCTCCCGACGAGGAGGGCTCCTGGCAATTTGACCTATTTCGGACCTGGACGCAGGAGTGGGTCTGCAGGGACACCCGGTTCCACCCGCAGTCGGCGGCGAGCGTGGTGCGCGCCGGCCTGCACATGGTGGAGGCAGTAGCGCGTCGTGGCCGGGTCGGCGAGTTGGAGGCCGAGCAGGCGGGACCGAGCCGTCCAGGTCGCGGCCGAGGTTCACGGCGATCACCCGTCCACCCCGCAGACCGCCGCCACCACGAGGGCCGGGGCGGTCTCTCATCACGCCACGGGGCCCGGGACCCGGCACCGGGACTGTGCCGGTCCCGGGCCCCGGGTGTGTGCCGTCCGCCGGATCAGTACTTGGCGAACCAGCCCGCCAGGTCCACGATGGCATGGCTGTGCGAGGCGTGGTTGTACAGGTCGATCTGACCGCCGCCGGTGGCGACCGTGGCGTGGGCCGAGAGGAGCTGGCCCGCGGTGAAGTTCAGGTCGCTGGTGGCGGGCCGGGTCGTACCGTGCGGGTACAGGGAGAAGAAGCCGGCGCCGTCACTGCCGACCGTGGTGGCGTTCACGACGACCGCGTCCGCACCGCCCGGCAGGCCGCCGATCGCCACCGACTGGTCGAAGGCGAGCGGAGCGCCGTTGTTCTGACGGCTGTCCAGCAGGCGGGTCGGGCTCACCGGGTGGAACAGCTCGGTGGCGTTGGCGCCGTAGTAACCGGCGATGTCGACGATCACGTTGGCGTTGCCGGCCCAGCTGTTGTACAGGGTGATCCTGCCGCCCGCGCCGATCGGCACCACGGCCTGGTTGGAAACGATCGCACCGGCCTTGAAGTTGATGTTCGAGGTGCTCGGGCGGGCGCTGCCGGCCGGGTACGCGGTGAAGTAGCCGTCCGCGGCCGGGGCCACGGCGGTCAGGGTCACCACGGCCGCCTTCGCGTCGGCCGGGACACCGGCCGCACCCGTGATCTGGACGTCCTTGGTGGTGTTCGGGGCGAGCGGGCCGCCGCTGTTCCGGCTGTCCAGCAGACGGCTCGGCGTCACCGGGGCGTACTTGTTCTCACCGGTCGGGGCGTAGTAGCCGGCGACGTCGACCAGCACGTCGAAGTCGTTGGTGTTCGTCCACAGGTAGACCTTGCCGTCCGGGCCGACCGGCGCGGTCACCAGGTTGGCCACGGTCTGACCCGCCGCGAAGTTGACCGACGAGGTGGTGGGCTTGGCCTTGTCGTTCGCCTCGGCCACGACGAACCCGGCGGCGGTCGGGTTGACCACCGTCAGGTTCAGGACCGCTGCGGTGGCGCCCTGCGGCAGCTTGAACGGGCCGGTGCCGTCCTGGCCGAGGTTCAGGACCTTCTCGCTGCCGCCCTGACCCGTGACCGCCGCCCAGGTGCGACCGCCCGAGCTCCGGGTGTCGAGAACCCGGGTCGAGGTCACCGGGGTGAACTTGGACGCCGGGTAGATGCCGGCCTCCTTCTGGAACCACTGGGTCAGGTCGTCGACCCGGGTGTCGTAGGCGCCGCTGTGCTCGGTCTCCGCGGAGTCGAGGCAGCCCTTCTGCCAGGACCGGCTGTTGACGGCCACCAGCTCGTAGCGGTACTGGTGCGGACCGACGGCGGCGTCGGGGGTCAGGTCGATGCTGTTCACGGCCGGACCACCGGCGGCACCCTTGCAGACCAGCCCGTTGCCGGGGCCCGGGTCCGGGGACTTCGGGGCGAGGTCGACGCCGGTCGGAGCGACCGCACCGACCTGCATCACCGAGCTGCGGCCGAGGTCGTGGGTCCAGTCGTCGGCCGTGCGCTCGAAGCCGCCGACCGTCAGCAGACTCCCGGCCGCCGGGGCGGCAGTCGCGATCTGCATGGGTGTCACGTCGCGGATCGGGGTGGCCAGGCGGGCCAGCACGAGATCGCGGTCGGTGCGCGGAACCAGCTCGACGACGTCGTAGGTGGACGGCAGCGGAGGATCGCTCAGCCGGATCCGGGAGATGGTGGCGGTGGTCTTGTCCGCGGGCGCCCCGGCGGGCACGTCGAGGCCCTGCTCCGGCTTGTCGACGAAGCAGCTCGCGGCAGTGAGGACCCACGACGGGTCGACGAGGGTGCCGGAGCAGCTGCGCTTGTCCCCGACCGTGATCCTCATCATGGTCTCGAGCGGGTCGGTCCGGCCGGGAAGCGTTCCGTGCTCGGGGGGCGGACCCGCGGGAACACCCGCCACGGCACCGGTGATGCGCAGTTCGAGCAGAACGGACCGGGAGGCCGGGTTCGACCCCGCCTCGCCCACGCCGACGGCGGTGTCCGCGGGCACGTCGACCGTCTGGGCCTTGCCGTCGGTGGTGAGGCTGGCCTGCAGGGTACGGCCGGTGGTCTCCAGCCGGAACGTGTCGGGGACGTTCAGCGCGAGGTAGCCGGTGGAGTACGGCGCGGCGAAGCAGACGCGGTGCAATGGAGTCCGCAGAGTACGGCCCCAGACCGCCACCTGGTGCGGCGAGTCGCACGAGGTGTGGGTGATGTGCCCGTCACCACGGAGCAACGTCGCGCCAGTGGTCTGCAGGATCTCCTGGGCACCCGGGTAGGCGCCGTCCTCCACCGCGAAGGGTGCTGCGGCATTGGCGGCCGGCTCGGAGGCGGCGGCGAGCGGAGCAGGCGCACCGAGAACGGCCGCGGCCAACGCCGTAGTTGCTGCCGGAAGCCATCGGCGTATACGTGGAGCCATCGACTCACTTTCAAATCGGTATGAGCTCTTCCGCTTTTGTTGCATGCGGAGGAGCCGTTGCAACCACCGGATCATAGCGGCCACCAACAACAGACTGTTCCTCAGCGCTGGTCTGGCAGACAGAACATGACGATTCGCCACATGACTGACCGACGGATTGCCGTTGATTCGACTACGGCTTGCCGGACTTGCCATGATTCCTCGCCGGCCGGTTCGACCGGCTCTCACGAATGAGGGGGATTCCTTGCGTTTTGACATATCCCGGACCGCTGGACACGGGAGGAGGTTCTTGGGCGCGCGCAGTGTCGGACGGGTCCTGCCGCTGGCTCTGTTGGCCGGGCTGCTGTCAACTGCGCCGGCAGTGGCGGACGACCCGACTCCGGCCGGCCTGGGCGCCACCGACCGCGGGAAGGTCGTGCAGTTCTGGCAGGACGGCGGACCTGCCGTCAAGGCGGCTGCCGAAGCCGCTCTGATCGCCTCCGGCCAGGACGCGATCGGCACCTTCCTGTCCTCCGGACGGGCCACGGCCCAGGAGCAGGACGACAGGGAGACCGCCCTGCAGATCGTCGCGCAGGGCGGCCGAGCCCTGCGCGAGGCCGCGCAGCACGCCCTGGCGGGCAACGCGCAGGACCTGGACGCGTTCCTCAAGGACGGCTGGCAGAAGCCCTTCGAGGAGGACCAGCTCGTCGAGGCCACCCGGATCGGCGGTGGGCCGGATGCGGGCCGGGGCCTGAAGGAGGCCGCGAACGCGGCGCTGAACGGCTCCGTCGAGCAGGTTCAGAAGTTCCTGAACAAGGATCAGTACGAGCTGCGCGACACGGATGACCTGGTCCGGGTGGCCCAGCTGGAGAGCGCGGGTGGTCCGGCGACGAAGCGTTCCGCGGCTTCGGCGTTGAACTCGTCGATGGCCGATGTTCGCGAGTTCCTGCTGGTGGGCCAGTTCGTGGCGCGCTCGCACGACCAGGAGTACGCGAGTATCGAGCAGCTCGTCGAGCAGGCGCGGGTGGCCGGCGAGCAGGCCGAGCAGGAGGCGGCGGCGGCCAAGGACGCCTCCGACCGCGCGATCAGCGCAGCCCAGCTGGCGAAGGATGCGGCCGAGCGCGCCGCGGCCGAGCTGCGGGCCGCCCAGGGTGATGCGGCGCGGGCGATCGAGGCCAGCCGGCGCGCGGCCGAGGCGACCCGACGGGCGGCGGACGCTGCGGCGTCCGCGGTCAGTGCGGCACGTAAGGCCGCTGCCGCCGCGCGTCTCGCCAACGTGACCGCCACCAACGCCGCCTCCGCCGCGGCCGACGCGTCCGAGGCAGCCGGCAAGGTCTTGAAGGCGGCTGCGGCGGGCGCGGTGGACGCGGCGACGATCCATCAGGCCGAGTACTACGCGCGGATGTCCTCCACCACGGGTGACTGGGCGAACCGGGCCACGAACGCGGCATCTGCCGTGGAGAAGGTGGCCGATGCGCTCAAGGGCCTGACCGGGTCCTTGAACGCGGCGCTGACGGCCGCGGACGAGGCAGGTACCCTCGCCGAGCGGGCGGGGGCGTCCGCGACTGAGACGAAGGCCGCCGCGGCGTCGGCGCGCCGGTATGCCGCGGAGGCGACCCGAGCGTCCGGCGTCGCATCGCAGTTGGCGTCCGATGCCGGTAAGGCGGCGGCGCAGGCGAGGGACGCCGCGAGGTCCGCGTCCGATCACGCGAGCGCGGCGGCCCAGGCGGCGCGGGAGGCCACCTCGCACGCGGGGGACGCCGCGCAGGCCACCGAGCAGGCGAGGATCCACTCGGAGGCGGCGAAGGCCGCAGCGAACGCCGCGACTACGGCCGCGCAGCAGGCCGTCGACATCGAGCAGGCCGCGCGCAAGGCGGACGACGAGGAGATCGCTGCGCGTACGATCGCCGGCCGCAATCACGCCGAGGACCTGAGCGCCGCCTACCAGCAGGCACAGGCCGGGGCCGACCGGGTCCAAGCCGAGGCGCGGAAGCTCGGCCAGGACGCCGTCACGCTGGCGGCCCGGGCCGCCCAGCCCGGTGCGGACCTCGGCCAAGTGGTCGCCGACGGCCGGCGGATGGCCGTGGCCACGATGAAGGTCGGTGGCCCCTGGAGCCGTACGGCGGCCGCCTACGCCCTTGCCGGCTCCGACAACGCGATGGCCGACTACGCCCGCACCGGCTGGCAGAACGCCCGCACCAGCGATGAACGCGACCAGATCCGCGACATCGTCACCGACACCCCGTACAAGGCGGTGCGCGAGGCGGCGAAGGCCGCGTACAAGGGTGACACCGCCCAGGTGCACGCGTTCGTGGAGACCGGCCAGCACCAGGCGGCGTTCACCGACTACCAGGTCGAGGCCAGCCGGATCGCCCAGAACAGCGGGCCCGGCGTCAAGCAGGCCGCCGCCGATGCCCTCAACGCCGGCACCCCCAAGGCGCTCGTCGACTTCCTCACCACCGGCCAGTACACGGCACGGGAGACCGACGATCGCGTCCTGGCCGCCCAACTCGCCCAGAACGGCGGAGCCGAGGTCAAAGCAGCAGCCGAAGCCGCCCTCGTCAGCCCGCCCAATGTCCTGCGCACGTTCATCGAGTCCGGCCAGTTCCAGGCGCAGCGTCAGGACCAGCTGATCGCGGCACACCTGTCGCAGGTCGCGCAGGCGATCTCGGAGGCGGCCGACATCGCGGCCAGGGCCCGGCAGAGCGCCAGCGAGGCCTTGAGGGTGTACGCGCTGGCGCGCGGCGCTACGGCCGAGGCAGATAAATATGCCGCCCAGGCTCGGACGGATGCGGCGGACGCGGCAACGGCGGCCCAGCACGCCCGGGAGGCGGCGGACAAGGCGGAGGCGTCGGCCAAGAAGGCAGCCGAGCACGCGAAGACGGCGAACCAGGCCCGACAGCGGGCCACCGACAGCGCGAACCAGGCCGCCGATTCCGCTGTCTGGGCCCAGTCGAGTGCCACCGCCGCCGCCACGAGTGCGGCCAAGGCCTATGCCACTGCCGCGGCCGCACAGATCGTCGCCGAACAGGCCGGCAAGGACGCCAAGTCCGTCAACGACATCTTCCAGAACGCCCTGGCACAGGCCAAGGCAGCGCAGCTGGAGGCACAGTACGGCCCGGGGTGGAATCCCGTCATGTTGTCGGCTCTGCCGCCTTACATGCGGGGCGTCATCGCCTTCAACAACCTCCCGATAGACCAGAAGCTCAAGGTGGCGATCCAACTCGCCCACCTCGAACTCGACTTGCTCTCGTCACTTCCGATTGTTGGCGTACCTGCCGGCCTGGCCAACTGTGTTGGCTACACCATGGAAACCCAGATGGGTCTTTCGGACGGCTACATGGACGCCGCGCTGTCCTGCGCCAGCACGGTTCCGATCGCCGGGTGGGGAGCGCTGGGGGTCAAGCTCGAGAAGTGGGGGGTACGGGCTTCGAAGATCAGCGAGTCCCTCCAGGGGCTCTTCCGGAAAGCCGGCGACCTGCCCCCCTGCGTGACGAAGCCGAACAGTTTCCCTGCTGGGACCAGGGTCCTTCTAGGAGACGGAAGCAGCCGCCCGATCGAGGAGGTCAAGGTCGGGGACCAGGTAACGTCCACCGACCCCACGACAGGCACCACGCGCTCTCATCGGGTCGCGGGCACCATCCGCACCCCTGATGACCGGGACTTCACCGACATCACGCTCTCCGACGGCGCCGGCGGCACCGTCACCGCCACGGATCATCACCCGTTCTGGTCCGAGAACCGGCACGTTTGGCTCGACGCCGCAGACCTCACCTCGGCCGACACCCTACGAGCCCCGGACGGCAGGGTCGTCAAGATCTCGGCCGTTCGTCACTGGACCACGCTGCAGCCGGCCTACAACCTCACGGTGGATGTCGCCCACACCTACTATGTGGTCGCAGGCAGCACGCCGGTACTGGTTCATAATACTGGCGAACTGCCATGCCTGGCGGTTTCTATCGGGGATGTCAATAAATACTTCCATCCCGCCACATACGATTCGGCCGGGAAGCAGTTCTTGGATCATTACAATAGGTGGGGAAATCCGGCCGGCATGACCCAGCAGCAGTATCTCGAAGCAGCCTCTGCGCTCGCTCAGCGCCTGTCGCAACCCGGTGGAGCGGTGGGCTGGACCAAGAGCCTTACGGACATCGGCTTCGCTGACGATGCCCTGAAGGGTTTCAAGTACTTCAATAAAGATACGGGCGAGCTGCTCATCACGTCATTGGACGGCAGGGTCGTCACGTACCACCCGTGACGCGATGGCCAATGGTTGCGAGGATTCATGGAACTGAGCTTTGTTGATGCCTACACCCTATGGCTGCGCGCACCGTATCCGCCAACCGGGTCAACGGAAGAATTGAGGGCTGTTCGCGCCGATCTTGGCGAGGCCGACGAGCACGCCTCCGTGGTCAAAGCCTTCGTCAGGACCGGCGCGTTCAGGCCGTCGGGTGCAGATGTCCTGGCAGAACTCGACGATGTCCGCGACCGAGCCGACGCCTTGTGCGCGGAATACAAGGGACGCGATCTTGTAGCCGCGCAAGAAATTCATGCCTACGCATCACTGCTCGCAATTGTCTATCGCGGCTTCATCAAGGAAGGTGAATCAAACTAGAGATCCGCGGTGGCAATCTCAATGTTCTCATAAAGTCCAGGCGAAGCCGGTGCTTCCTGGATAAGGTCTGGGCGATCAAGGATCTCCCGAGGCTCCGAGCCCTATCGGCCAGGAGTGAATCGCCAACGCCAGAAGGCCCCGCTGATGATCTTCCGCGGGGCCTTCTGGATGTCAACGGCTGGTAGCGACCATGCCTGCCCCTGCCGAGCAGCCGGGCGGCGACGGGCTCGGCCCGGCGCAGCAGTTCGTCGGTGGTGACCTCATCCTTGACGATGTGCCCTCGCGGCCGGAACCACCGACCCGCCGTACAGGTCTGCGTGACTCGTTCGGTTCGGCGAAGCAGTCAACGGTCGAGTCAGGCCGTCCGCAGGTCCTTGCGAACGACGAACCGCAGGCCGGAGTACGTCCCGTCGACGGCGCACACCTTGTTGTCGACCAGACCGGTCGGCAGGGCGACCTCGCGCAGGACGTCCTCGGTCACATCCGTGGGCACGCCCGAGGCTCGCTTGGGCCAGGCGATCCACAGGCCCGCGGCCGGGCGCATGGCGGCCCGCAGCTCGGCGAGGCGGGCGGTGAGGTCGGCCCGGTCGGCGGGGAACCAGAGGGCGGTGTCGAAGGGGGCCGCCCGGTCCGGACGGTGCTGGATCAGCAGGCCGTCCGGGAGGCCGGGGATCGTGAAGCCCTCGGGGGTGTCCGCGAGCAGCAGGGTGTGGCCCGGCCTGATGCCGAGCTTGCGGGCGAGCGGGGTGCCCGAGTGGCCGGCCGCTGCGGGCACGGTCAGCCGTCCAACTCCGCGAGGAACGCCAGGGCGGTGGCCCAGGTGCGTTCGGCGGCCTCCTCGTCGTAGTCGGGGAGCTCGGGGTCGGTGTAGATGTGGCCGGCGCCGCGGTAGCGGTGGACCTCGACGTCGGCGCCGGCCTTGGTCATCCGCAG
The DNA here is from genome assembly GCF_040634455.1 of Kitasatospora sp. NPDC007106. NCBI lineage: Bacteria > Bacillati > Actinomycetota > Actinomycetes > Kitasatosporales > Streptomycetaceae > Kitasatospora > Kitasatospora sp. NPDC007106. The sequence goes on along the minus strand of NZ_JBEYFP010000081.1, from coordinate 535 downwards.
GTACCAGGCGTTCAGCCAGTCCTCCGGCTCGAAGGGGTCGGGCTCGGCGACGTGCAGCTGGACGGCGACGGAGGTGGCGGCGTCGTCGCGGATGTCGGAGGTGCCGTGCAGCAGGAGCAGGCCGGCCGCGTTGGTGTCGGCGAGGGCGAGGTTCTGGGCGAGGGCGGCGCCGAGCGAGAGGCCGGCGTAGACCAGGCCGGGCCCGCCCTGGCCGAGCAGCGGGGCGGCGGCGTGGACGGCGCGGCGCAGCAGTTCGTCGGTGGTGAGCTCGTCCTTGTACGCCATGCCGTCCTCGACGGTGTCGAAGACCCGGCCGTCGTACAGGTCGGGGGTGTGCACCTCGTGTCCGGCGGCGCGGAGCCGGTCGGCCGCGGCGTGGACGGCCGGGCGGAGTCCGTAGGCGGAGTGGAAGAGGACGATCTGGGCCACGGGGTGCTCCTGCGTGCTGGGAGGCGTGCTCGGGGACGGTGCGATCTCCCATGATCCCCCACGGCGCCGGCAAAGGGCGGGCCCGGCCCGCCGGGGTGCGGCGGGC
>NZ_JBEYFP010000080.1:0-17481 GCF_040634455.1 Kitasatospora sp. NPDC007106 | reverse complement strand
CTTCCGCTCGGCCGGTACCTCCTGGGCCACCACCGACATGACCGGCTACGTCGGCACCCCCGCCGCCGGCTGACCCCGCGGACGAAGGGGCGGTACGCACCACCGGGTGCGCACCGCCCCTTCGCCGTCCCCGGGCCCCGCGGGCGGGACGTCAGTGCAGGGTGCCCGCGTACCTCCGCAGGAAGCGGGTGCCGGTGCCGGCGGTAACCACGACGTCGTAGCGGCCCTGGTCGAGCGGCCAGTCGACGGTGGTGGCCGAGCCGGGGGCGACCCAGACCGTACGGGCGGTGCCGGCGTAGTCGTTCGGGGTCAGGGTGAACGAGCACTCGGTGCGGCCGTCGTTGGCGAGCCGCAGGGTGATGCTTCCGGTGCCGACAGCGGCGGTCACCGAGGGCACGGCGACGTCGTCCTGCGGGGCGCGCACCACCGTGCCGGCGAAGCGGCGGACGAAGCCGTCCGGGCCGTGCACGGTGAAGTCGTAGCGGCCGTCGGTGGACGCGGCGTCCCAGGTGTACGTGCGGCTCCCGCCGGCCGGGACGGTGTACGGGGTGCCGGCGAACGGCAGCGCGATGTTCGGGTAGACGGTGTACGGGAAGGCCACCGCACCGGAGTTGGCCAGGGTGCAGGTGACCGCGCCGGTGCCGCGGTCGACCGCGGCGTCCGCCCACGGCCGGTACGGCAGCTTCCGGTGCGGGCGGCTGCCCGGCTCCTGGGCGGGCATCGCCTGGGCGCCGGTGGCGGGCAGCTTGACCGCGGGCAGCTTGGCCCCGGCGTCCGCCTTGGCCATCAGGGCGACGGTGTCCGGCAGCGCGGGGATGCTGAAGTCCGGTGCGGTGAAGTCGAGGCAGCTGGTGAGGTCGCCGCAGACGGCCCGCCGCCAGGCGGAGATGTTCGGCTCCTGGACGCCGGTCACCAGCTCCAGGAAGCGCAGCACCGAGGTGTGGTCGAAGACCTGCGAGTTCACCCAGCCGCCGCGCGACCAGGGCGAGGCCACCCAGAGCGGCACCCGGTTGCCGAGGCCGATCGCCCGGCCCTGGGTGTACTCCTCCGCCGTGCCCGGCTCCGGGGTGGGCGGCACGACGTGGTCGAAGTAGCCGTCGTTCTCGTCGTACATCACCAGGAAGACGGTGTGCTGCCAGACCGCCGGGTTCGACATCAGCGACTGGAGCGCCGTGTTGACCCAGTGCGCGCCGTAGTCCGGGCTGGCGCTGGGGTGTTCGCAGAACAGGTAGGGCGCGACCAGCCAGGAGACGGTCGGCAGGGTGCCGTCCTTGCAGTGCTGGTCGAAGGCGGTCAGGTCCCACTTCGTCATCGCGTTCACGTACCGCGGGTCGGTGGCGGGGAAGGCGTGGAACTGCTTGAAGTAGGAGAGCGCGTTGTCGTCGTAGTCGCCGGTGCGGTCGTCCTTGCTCGGGTTGTGGTAGACCCGCCAGCTCACCCCGGCGGTCTGCAGCCGCTCGGCGTAGGTCGTCCAGTCCGCGACGGGGTTGTCGGTGACGGGGGTGTTGTCGATCCACGGGCCGGTGGTGCCGTCCCGGCCGGGGCCGGCGGTGCCCGTCCACAGGTAGAGCCGGTTGGGGTCGGTCGGGCCGGCCATCGAGCAGAAGTAGGCGTCGCAGAGCGTGAAGGCGTCGGCCAGCGCGTACTGGTACGGGATGTCCTCGCGGGTGAAGTAGCCCATGGCGCGCTCGCCCTTGGCGGCGATCCACTTGTTCATCGCGCCGCCGTTGATCGCCTGGTGGCCGGTCGCCCAGTCGTGCGCGAGGCCGCCGGCGTTCTGCGCGTTGTACTTGGTGGTGTCCATCCGGAACGGCAGCATCGCGCCGCCGTCGCTGCGGCCCGCGTCCGGCTGGCGGAAGACGTCGGTGCCGTCCGGGAACTGCAGTGCCTGCCGGTCGGCGAAGCCGCGGACACCGTTCAGGGTGCCGAAGTAGTGGTCGAAGGAGCGGTTCTCCTGCATGAGGATCACCACGTGCTGCACGTCGGCGATCGAACCGGTCGCACCGGCCGCCCGGGCGGCGGTGGCGGGCAGGCCGACGGCGGCGGCCGCGCCGGTGGCCGCCGTCGCGGCGACGAAGCTGCGGCGGCTGAGCTGGGGGGTCATGGCACGGCCTCTCAGAGGGTGAAGGTGGCGACGGCGGCGGCGGTGTCGCTCGGCCAGCCGTTGGCGGCGGCGTTCGGCTCGGCCTGCGGCCAGCCGGTGGCGAGGGTGTGCGCCTCGACGAGGGTCAGCGCACCCGCGAACTGGACCTGGTCGATCCGGTCCTGCGGCTCCGGCTTGCCGCCGCGCACCGCCCGGGTCGGCGACCAGGTGTTCCCCGGGGAGGCGACCGGGTCGGGGTGCGCACTGCGGAAGGCGTCGGTCAGACCGGCGTCCCGCAGGGCGGTGGTCACCGGCCAGGCCAGCGCCGGGCGGCCGCCCTGGCCCGTCCAGTCCAGGTGCGAGGGCGAGGCGAGGTCCGCGGCGAGCACCACCCGCTGACCGGCGGCGATGTCGGCCTGCACCGCCGCGGCCAGCGCGACGGCCTGCTTGCCGCGGGTGGACGCGGCCTCGGCGGCCTGCACCTGGGCGGCGGTCTGCCCGTCCTGGACCGCGTACGGGCCGTAGTTCGCCTCGTCCAGGTGCGCGGCCCAGAAACGGACGGTACGGCCGCCCGGCAACTGCACCGTGGCGCCGGCGGCGGGCAGCGAGGCGGTCGGCGCGGTGACGGCGGTCAGCGGCCAGCGGCTGAGGATGCCCACGCTGCCGGAGCTCTGGTACGCGTACCAGCCGAGCGCGGTCGCCAGGGCCTGCGCGGCGGTGCCGGCGGTCTCCTGCAGCGCGACCACGTCCAGGCCCTGGGTGAGGACGGCGGCCAACTGCTTCTCCACCGCGTCGGTGAACGCCGCACCGGCGTTCGCCAGGTTCCAGGTCGCCGTCTTGAGGGTGAACGGCCCGGCCGGGTCGCGGACCGGGACCTGCACGGTCACCGTGTCGGTGGCACCCGCCGGGTCCTTGATGCCGACGGTCACCACCGCGGGGTGCGCCTGCGCGGCGGGCGCCGTGCCGCTCACCGTGCCGTCGGCGGCCACCGACAGCCAGGAGTCGCCGGAGACCTTCCGGTACGCGGCGGCGCCGGTGCCCTTCGTCCACAGGCCGGCCAGCTTCACCGAGACGGCCGTGCCGGGCGCCACCTGAGCGGCCGTCAGGGCGTCCACCACGGCGTGCGGCCGCGGCGCCGCAGGCTTCGGGCGGAAGGTGAACGGCGCGGTCTGCGCCAGGACGCCGTAGCCGTCCTTCGCCAGCAGGTACGCGGTGTACGGGCCGCCGGTCAGTGCGGAGGTGTCCAGCTGGACGTCCCCGGAGGTGCCGGGCGTGTACTTCCACAGCAGCGAGGACCCGTTGCCCGGCTGCCGGGTGCCGTCGTAGATCCCCACCCAGTTCTTCGGGTCCGGGGAGCCGGTCGTCCAGTGGAAGGTGATCCGGTCGCCCTCGGTCGGGTTCGCCGGCGTCGCGATGACGAGCGTCGAGCCTGTCGCCACGGAAGTCCTGTCCGCCGCACCGCCCTTGGTGCAGCTGGTTCGAGTTGGCTGAACAACTCGGACCATTGACCCGGCCCCCGGCGGCCCGCGGATGAACGCGACATGACGCCCCGTCGGAAGAACCGCGAACCCTGCCCCGAACCGGCGGGTCACCCCGTGCCCGCCGGCCGGGCGTCAGTGGCCGCCGCGGAGGTTGATGACGACGACGCCCGTGATGACCAGGGCGATGCCCAGCCACTGGAGGCGGCCCAGGGGTTCGGCGAAGAAGGTGGCGCCGATCGCGGCGACGGCCGCCGTGCCCGCGCCCGACCAGACGGCGTAGGCCACCGAGACGGGGATGTGCTTCAGGGCGCGGCCGAGCAGCAGGAAGGAGAGCACGTAGCCCAGGGCCACCCCGATGCTCGGCCACAGGCGGCTGAAGCCGTCGGTGAGTTTGAGCAGGCTGGTGGCGCAGACCTCGCTGGCGATGGCGAGCGCGAGCAGCAGGTACGGCATCAGGCCGGCCGGGCGGCGGCGAGCGCGTGCAGCAGGGCCACGTCGGCCTCTTCGAGGCTGTCGAGCAGGGTGATCCGGCCGCGCGCGGCGATCGGCACGGTGGACGGCACGGCGAGCACCGCGCAGCCCGCCGCCGCGGCGGAGGCGACCCCGGCCGGGCTGTCCTCGACGGCGACGCAGGCGGCCGGGTCGAGGCCCAGGCGGGCGGCGGCGGCGAGGTACGGGTCCGGGTCGGGCTTGGTGCGCTCGGTGTCCTCGGCGGCGAGGGTGGTGGTGAACCAGCGGTCGCCGATCGCGCCCAGCACCAGGTCGACGACGCGCCGCGGCGAGGCGGAGACGAGTGCGGTGGGCACCTCGGCGGTGCGCAGGGCGGCGAGCAGATCGAGGGCGCCGGGCCGGGGGACGACCTCGGCGGCGACCTTGCCGGCGAAGGCCCGGTTGAGCTGCTCGACGAGGTCCGCCTCGGCCCGGTCCGTGCCGCTCGCCCGGTGCAGGTGGGCGGCGGTGTGCTCGGCAGCCCGGCCGAGCACGTGCGGGAGGTCGGAGTCGTCGAGGGAGAGGCCGAGCTCGGCCGCGGTCTCGGCGGCGGCCTGCCACCAGAGGGGCTCGGTGTCGACGAGTGTGCCGTCCATGTCGAACAGGACGGCGGCGGGGGTGTGCGGCATGGGTGAACCTTACGCAGTCGGATGAAATGAGGGGCGCGGGGGACCGCGCAGTCCGGTGCAAATGTCGCGACGGCACGGGCCGAGCCCGGACCTGTACGTGACCCGCATCCGAATCGCGCAGTTCTCCGCGCCCCTGACGGGTTTCCCGATCTACCGCCGGCGGTCGACGAGGACGGGGCGGTCGGGGAGGGTGATGTCGGCGCGGCTGCCGGGGGGCAGGGCGGCGGCGGCCTCGGTGGCCAGGTCGGCCTTGACCTCGGTGCCGTCGGCGAGCCGGGCGGTGAGCCGGGTGACGGCGCCGAGGAAGGAGGCGCCGGTGACCTGGGCGGTGCCGTCGGTGTCGGGGCGCAGCACGACGTTCTCCGGCCGGACGAGCACCTCCAGCGGGCCGTCCGCGGGCAGCGTGCCGTCGACCGGGTACGTCCGGCCGAGCAGGGCGACACCGGCGACGGCGCGCTCGCAGGGGATGCGGCTCATGGTGCCGACGAACTCGGCGACGAAGGCGGTGGCCGGGCGGGCGTACAGCTCGGCGGGTGCCGCGCACTGCTCCAGGCGGCCGGCCCGCAGCACCGCGACCCGGTCGGCCATGGAGAGCGCCTCCTCCTGGTCGTGGGTCACGAAGAGGGTGGTGATGCCGAGTTCGCGCTGGAGGCGGCGGATCTCCTCGCGCAGGGTGAGCCGGACCTTCGCGTCCAGGGCGGACAGCGGCTCGTCGAGCAGCAGCACGCGCGGGGTGAGGGCGAGGGCGCGGGCGAGGGCGATCCGCTGCTGCTGGCCGCCGGAGAGCTGGTGCGGGTAGCGGGCGGCGTGCTGCGGCAGGCCGACGAGTTCCAGCAGTTCCTGGGCGCGGGCGCGGCGTTCGGCCTTGCCGGTGCCGCGCATCCGCATCCCGAAGGCGACGTTGTCGAGCGCGGTCAGGTGCGGGAAGAGGCTGTACGACTGGAAGACCATGCCGGCGTCGCGGCGGTGCGCGGGGATGCCGGTGACGGGCTTGCCGTCGACGAGGACCTCGCCGGCGTCGTGGGTCTCGAAGCCGGCCAGGATGCGCAGCGCGGTGGTCTTGCCGCAGCCGGACGGGCCGAGCAGGGCGAGGAGTTCGCCGGGGCGGACGTCCAGGTCGAGGCCGTCCAGGGCGGTGGTGGCGCCGAACGCGCGGCGCAGGCCGCGGAACTCGACGGTGGCACCGCCCGCGGCGGTCGCGGTGGGCGGGGTGTGCGGGGCGGCGGTGCTCATGCGGGGTCTCCGGGTCAGGAACGGGCGGGTGCGGGGCGGCGCTCGCGGCCGGCGGCGGCGAGCAGGAGCAGCAGCACCCAGGTGATCAGCAGGCTGAGCACGGACACCGCGACGGACATCTGGCCCTGGCTGTTGCCCACCGAGTACACCCAGACCGCGAAGGGCTGGTAGCCGAGGATGGAGGCGGCGGTGAACTCGCCGAGCACCAGGGCCAGGGTGAGGAAGGCGGCGTTCAGCAGGGCGCCGCGCAGGTTCGGCAGGACGACGGTGACGACGGCGCGCGGCCAGCTCGCGCCGCAGCTGCGGGCCGCCTCGACCAGGGTGCGGACGTCGACGGCGCGCAGGCCCGCGTCGAGGGCGCGGTAGGCGAGCGGCAGCGACATCAGCACGTAGGCGATCACCAGGACGAGCGGGAACTCGGGCTGCTGGACGAACACGATCGTCTGGAAGAAGGGCGTGTCCATCAGGTGGTCCGGGCCCCAGCGCAGCACGCCGATCAGGCCGGCGGTGAAGGCGACCGGCGGCACCACCAGCGGCAGGGTGCAGACCACTTCGAGCACGGCCCGCATCCGGGCGGTGCCGAGCCGGGCGGCGATCAGCGCCGGGACGAGCAGCACCAGGAGCACCACCACGGTGGCGGCGGCGAGTTCGAGGGTGAGCAGCAGGGCGTCGGTGAAGCCGGGGGCGCTCAGCAGGCCGGTGTAGGCGTCGAACTGCACGCCGCCGTTGGGGTCGTCGACCGAGAACCAGACCGAGGCGGCCATCGGGACGAGGAAGTACAGGCCGGCGACGAGCAGCACGGCCCCGCGCCACGGGCGCGGGCGCCGGCCGCCGCCGGCCTTCGGGGTCAGCTGAGCCATCGGGCGCTCCGGCGCTGGAGGGGCAGGTAGACGGCCATCACCAGGACGGCGACGACGATCATGTCGAGGCTGAGGGCGAGGGCGAGGTTGCCCTGGCCGACCAGGACGTTGCCGGAGAGCGCGTCGGCGATCGACCGGCTGATCAGGGGCACCGTCGCGCCGACCATCGCGGCGGCGGTGGCGTACGCGGCGAAGGCGCTGCCGAACAGCAGCACGTAGCCGCCGAGCAGCGAGGGCAGCAGGATCGGCAGGGCGACGTGCCGCCAGTACTGCAGGGCGGTGGCCCGGTTGTTGGCCGCGGCCTCGCGCCACTGCCGGCGCAGTCCGTCCAGGGCGGGGGTGATGGTGAGCACCATCAGCGGCACCAGGAAGTACAGGTAGGCGATGCTCAGGCCGGTGAAGCCGTAGAGCGTCCAGCCGTGCTCGGTGAGGTGGAACAGCTTGGTGATCTCGCCGGCGTTGCCGAGGGTGGCGACGAAGGCGAAGGCCAGCGGCAGGCCGCCGAAGTTGGCGAGCACGCCGGAGGCGGTCAGCACCGCCTCGCGGACGGCGCGGAAGCGGGAGGTCACCACGGCCTGGGCCAGCGGGAGGCCGACCACGGTGCCGATCAGGGCGGTGAGCGCGGAGAGCCTGACGCTGCTCAGCAGGGCCGTCCAGTAGGCGCCCTGCACCGAGTCGGTGACGTTGGCGGTGGTGAACGAGCCGGCGCCGGTCTCGGCGTCGGAGGAGAGCGTGAACGCGCCGGTGGCGATGGCGATCGCGGGCAGGCCGAAGCCGATCGCGAAGAACGCCAGGAGCGGCAGCGCGGCCAGCCAGGATCCGCCGCGCAGGCGGCGGGCCCGGGGGGCGGGCGGGGGAGTCGCGGGCCCGGCGGCCACGGCGCCCGGGCCGCCGCTGGGGTCAGCGGCGGCCGGGGCCGGCACCGGGGTGGGAGCCGTGGTCATGGTGTCGATCAGCCCGCGATCGCCTTGGTCCAGTTCTCGGTCACGACCTTCTTCGCGGCCGTGATCTGGTCCTGGGTCGGGAAGGTGGTGAAGGGCTTCTCGACGGTCGGCAGCTTGGCGGCCGCGGCGGTGTCGAGGGTGCCGTCCTTCTTCATGGCGTCGAACAGCGCCGGGGTGGCGTAGCCGCCCAGGTAGAGGTTCTGGCCCTCGGCGCTGAACAGGTACTCCTGCCACAGGCGGGCGGCCGCCGGGTGCGGGGCGAACTTGTTGATGCCCTGGTTGTAGTACTGGGCGTAGGAGCCGTCCGAGGGGACGGAGACCTGCCAGTCGATGCCCTTGCCCTTGAACTCGTCGGTGTAGCCGGCGTTCAGGTACGACCAGTCGATCGAGATCGGGGTCTCGCCCTTCTCGACGGTGGCCGGGGTCGACTCGACCGGGTTGAAGTTGCCGGACTGCTTCAGCTTGGCGAAGAAGTCGATGCCGGGCTGGATGTCGTCCAGCGAGCCGCCGTTGGCGAGCGCCGCCGCGTACACGCCGCCGAAGGCCGAACCCGACTTGGTGGGGTTGCCGTTCAGCGCGACCTTGCCCTTGTACTCGGGCTTCAGCAGGTCGGCGAAGGTCTTCGGGCAGGTGCCGACGCGCTTGGCGTCGCAGCCGATCGAGATGTAGCCGCCGTAGTCGTTGACCCGCAGGCCGGCCGGGTCCTTCATGGTGTCGGCGACCTTGTCGAAGCCGGCGACCTTGTACGGGGCGAGCAGCCCGTCCTTGGCGGCCTGCAGCGCGAAGGCGCTGCCGAGGTCGACCACGTCGGGGGCGCGGTCCTGGCCCTTGCGGGAGGTGATCGCGTTGATCTCGTCCTGGCTGGAGCCGTCCGGGTTCTCCTCCTCGATCTGGATGCCGTACTTGGCCTTGAAGCCTTCGAGGATCTTGCCGTAGTTCGCCCAGTCGTGGGGCAGCGTGATGACGTGCAGCTTCCCCTCCTTCTTGGCGGCGGCGACCAGGGCGTCCATGCCGCCGAGGTCGGCCGCGGAGGCGGCGTCCTTGGCGGCCTTGGCACCCGCCGCGGGCTTGCCGGCGTCGCCGGAGGCCGCGGAGGAGCCCGCGGAGCCGCAGGCGGACAGGGAGAGCGCGGCGGCGGTCAGCACGGCCGCGAAGGCGGCGGCACGGGCGCGGTGCACGGTCACGGATGGTTCTCCAGGGTGAGGGGCGCTGCTGCGGGATTCGCTCGGGGAGGCGCCGGTCGGACCGGCCAAGTTGGCCAGCCAACTTTCGGCGACGCCGGTAAGTACGCCGGAGAGCGGTGACGGGAAGGTGAACGGACGCCCCAGGACAGGGGGCGGCTGCGGGAACGGTGGAGACCGGCCCGCCGATCGGTGATCGAAAACGGTTACAGTCGGTGCCGTCCGCCCCGCGCCGAATGCGGCGGACACCTGCCAGGAAGGACCACACCGCCGTGCCAGCAGACCCGGACCGCGCAACCGGCGCCCTCTACCGCACGGTGGCCGCCGACCTCCGCGAGGCGATCACCACCGGCCGCTACGGTGAGGCCGGTCGCCTCCCCGCCGAGGGCGCCCTCGCCGAGCGGTACGGAGTCTCCCGCGGTACCGTCCGGCAGGCGCTCGCCCTGCTGCGCGCCGACGGCCTCGTCACCTCCCGCCGCGGCACCCGCCGCGTCGTGCTCGGCACCGCCCGCGTGCAGAGCTTCTCCGAACTGCTCAGCTTCACCCACTGGGCCCGCTCCATGGGCGAGGAGCCCGGCGGCCGGCTGGAGTCGCTCGTCCGCCGCCCCGCCGACGCCACCGAGTGCGAGCTGCTCCGCCTGGAGCCCGGCTCGGAGGTGTACGTGACCCTCCGTCTGCGCACCCTCTCCGGGACGCCGGTGATGGTCGAACGCACCGTCTACCCGCCGCGGGTCGGCGAGATCGTCGCCGAACTCCCCGCCGACGCCGTCTCGCACACCGAGCCGCTGCGCGAGCACGGCATCCTCTTCACCGACGCCGACCACACCATCGACGTGGTCGCCGCCAACACCGAGGACGCCCGTCTGCTCGGCTGCCGCCGCGGCAGCCCGCTGCTCCGCGAGAAGCGCCGCACCACCGACCCCACCGGCACGCCCGTCGAGTGGTCCCAGGACCGCTACCTGCCCGGCACGGTCGCCTTCTCCATCCACAACTCCCTGGCCTCCTCGGCCCTCTCGCGCCACGCCCGCGACGGCGACTGACCGGAGCCGCGCTCCCGCCGACCGGCCGCGTCCGCCGCCGGTTCGCGGCAGGGTTCACGACCGTGCCCCGGCGTCGCTGGGCGGTGCGGGCGGCCGGGGGAGGTGCGTGTGTGCCCGTGGGGTCGTACGCCGTGGTGCCGTGCCCGGCACGGGGCCGCCGTCGGTGGGGTCGTGGACGGCTCTGCCGGTCGGTCGGGCGGCGGGTGCCGTGGGCGGCGGGCCGTCAGCCGTGGCACTCCGCCGGGCCTTCGTCGACTGACGACCCGTCGCGCCGGGACGGCCGGGGTGGTGTCGTCGTGTCGCCCGGTGGGCGGTGCGCCTGTGCCCGTGGGGTCGTGGACGGCTCTGCCGGGCGGTCGGGCGGCGGGTGCCGCTGCCGGAGATCGGCGGGGCGTGCGAGAGGCGGGTTGAAACCTCGTCAGGTGTCACCCGATCGGGTCGAGTGTGCGGCGAGTCGGGTGCTGCGGCTCGCCCGGACGGCCGCGGGTTGGTGCACTCGTGCTGCACGGTCCGTCGGGGCCGGTGCGCGAGGGAGGGGAACCCCATGGCACGGACCGGACCGACAGGGCGGGTGGAGCGGCTGCTCCGGCGGGCGGTCACCCTGGCGCTCGCCTGTGCGGCGGCCACCGCGGCGGCCCCGCCCGTTCCGGTCGCCGACCCGGACGGCCCGGACGGCCCGGCCGACCGCGTCGCCCCCCGGGCAGCCGGCTGGCACGCCGTCCGGCTGCCGTCCGCCCCGCGCAACCAGGAGCTCCGTTCGGTCGCCGCGCTCGGGCCCGACGCGGCGTGGGCGGTCGGCTACGAGGAGAGCCAGGCCGGCGGCGCCCCGCTGGTGGAGCGGTACGACGGGCGGGTCTGGCGCCGGCTGAAGGTGCCCGGCCACCGCGGTGCGGGCAGCCTGGAGGCCGTCCTGCCGTTCGGGCCGGGCGACGTCTGGGCGGTCGGCAGCCGCAGCGACCCGGCGGCCGGCGAGGACCGCGGTCTCGCCCTGCACTGGGACGGCCGCGCCTGGCGCGAGGTCCCGCTGCCCGCCGGGCCGGCCGACCGGTCCGTCCACCCGCTGGCCCTCGCCGCCGCCGGCCCGCGCGACCTGTGGGCGGTCGGCGCCACCGCGCATGACCGCACCACCGCCCCCCGCCCGCTGGCCCTGCACTGGGACGGTTCGGCCTGGCGCACCGTCCCCACCCCGGGGACGGAGGGCGACGCCGCGCTGCTCGGCGCCGCCGCCGACCGCGCGGGCGGACTCTGGGCCGTGGGCGTCGCCTACGACCCGGACGGCACCGGCCGGCCGCTGACCGAGCACTGGGACGGCCGGGCCTGGCGCATCGTCGACGCCCCCGGCGAGGACGGCCGCAGCACCACCCTGGAGTCGGTCGCCGTGCTCGCCCCCGACGACGTGTGGGCGGCCGGCTCCAGCACCGACGAGGACGGCCCGGCCCGGCCCTACCTGCTGCACTGGGACGGCGGCGACTGGCGGCCCGCCGACCCGCCCGCCGATGCGGAGGGCCAGCTCCACGCGGTGGCCGCCGCCCCCGACGGCACCCTCTGGGCGGCCGGCGAGCAGCCCGGCGCCGCCGTCCCGGCCTTCACCATCCGGTACCGCGACGGCGCCTGGACGCACCACCCGGCCGACCCGGCCGCGGCCGGCGCCTCCTTCTTCTCGGTCGCCCCCGTCCCCGGCACCGGCGCGCTCTGGGCCGTCGGCTCCACCCAGCCGCAGCTCCAGGACGCCTGGCACCCCGTCGTGGAGTCGTACACCCCGTGACGGCCGCGCCGGGCCGCCGTGGCACAGTGACCGGATGCTGCTGCCCCCCGAGAACGCCCGCTTCGTGACGGGTCCGGTGCCCCCGCTGCTGCTGCTCGGTGCGGCGCCCTTCCACGCCGCGCTGCCCGTGCTGGCCGACGGCCCCGACGGGAAGATGCCGATCTGCGCGGGGTGGACGCTGGTGCCGAGTCTGATCATGTGCGTGGTCGACGGACCCGGGGAGGCCGGCTGCGTGATCCCGACGCTCACCTCTCCCGGCGACCCGGAGGAGGCCGCGTACATCGACGCCTGGTGCGCCGAGGCGGCGGAGGCCGGCGGCGCCGTGGTGGTCTCCCTCGACGCGATGCCCGAGCAGGTGGACTGGGCCGAGGTGTTCGGCGGGGACGCCGCCCGGGGCGGGTTCGTCGCGCTCGCGGCGCTCGCCTGACACCTGCTTCGCAGCCTGGCGGCGGTGGCCCGTGGGTAGAGTGCGGGACATGAGCGATGGCGCGGTGCTGCACATCAAGGGGCGGGTGCTGGTCGGGCCCGAGGACGTCCGGGACGAGCTGTGGGTGGTGGACGGGCGGGTCACCTTCGACCGCCCCGCGCACGCCGCCGACGTCCGCACCGTCGCCGGCTGGGCGATGCCGGGCCTGGTCGACGCGCACTGCCACGTCGGCCTGGACGCGCACGGCGCCGTCGACGAGGCCACCAGCGAGAAGCAGGCGCTCACCGACCGGGACGCCGGCACCCTGCTGATCCGCGACGCCGGTTCGGCCGCCGACACCCGCTGGATCGACGACCGCGAGGACCTGCCGCGGATCGTCCGGGCCGGGCGGCACATCGCCCGGACCCGCCGCTACATCCGCAACTACGCGCACGAGATCGAGCCCGGCGACCTGGCCGCGTTCGTCCGGCACGAGGCCCGGCGCGGCGACGGCTGGGTCAAGCTGGTCGGCGACTGGATCGACCGCGAGGAGGGCGACCTCACGGCCTGCTGGCCCGGGGACGCGCTGCGCGAGGCGATCGCCGCCGCGCACGAGGAGGGCGCCCGGGTCACCGCGCACTGCTTCGCCGCCGCGTCGCTGCCGGACCTGATCGCGGCCGGCATCGACTGCATCGAGCACGCGACGGGGCTCACCGAGGAGTTGATCCCGCAGTTCGCCGAGCGCGGGGTGGCCATCGTGCCGACCCTGGTGAACATCGCCACCTTCCCGAAGCTGGCGGCGGGCGGCGAGGAGAAGTTCCCGGCCTGGTCGGCGCACATGCGGCGGCTGCACGAGCGCCGGTACGACACGGTGGGCGCCGCGCACGACGCGGGCATCCCGGTGTACGTCGGCACCGACGCGGGCGGCTCGCTCGCGCACGGCCTGGTCGCCGAGGAGGTGGCCGAGCTGGTGAAGGCCGGGCTGTCGGCCACCGAGGCGCTGTCGGCGGCGAGTTGGGCGGCCCGCGCGTGGCTGGGCCGGGACGGCCTGACCGAGGGCGCACCGGCCGACCTGGTGGTGTACGCCGAGGACCCGCGGGCGGACGTCCGGGTGCTCGCCGATCCGCAGGCCGTGGTGCTGCGCGGCCGGGTGGTGGCCTGAGCGGGACGGCGCCGGCGCCGTCCGCGAGTAGGGGCGCGGCGCGGACGTCAAGCTCCCCGACGGCGTGTCGGCGGGGGCCGCTAGGGTGATCACCATGGCACCCCGTCCCCTGCACGAGATCGTCGAACCCGGCTGGGCCCGCGCCCTGGAGCCCGTGGCGCCGCGCGTCGCCGCCATGGGCGACTTCCTGCGCGCCGAGCTGGCGGCCGGCCGCACCTACCTGCCCTCCGGCCCCAACGTGCTGCGCGCCTTCCAGCAGCCGTTCGACCAGGTCCGCGTCCTGATCGTCGGTCAGGACCCGTACCCGACCCCGGGCCACGCGGTGGGCCTCAGCTTCTCCGTGGCGCCGGACGTCCGGCCGATCCCGGCGAGCCTGGTGAACATCTACCGGGAGTACGGGACGGACCTCGGCTTCCCGCCGCCGTCCAACGGCGATCTCACTCCGTGGACGCAGCAGGGCGTGCTGCTGCTCAACCGCGTGCTCACGGTGGCGCCGCGCACGCCCAACGCGCACAAGGGCAGGGGCTGGGAGGAGGTCACCGAGCAGGCGATCCGCTCGCTGGCCGCCCGGGGCGGCCCGCTGGTGGCGATCCTCTGGGGCTCGGCCGCGCGCAACCTCCGTCCGCTGCTGGGCGGGATCCCGTCGATCGAGTCGGCGCACCCCAGCCCGATGTCCGCGGACCGCGGTTTCTTCGGCTCCCGCCCGTTCAGCCGGGCCAACGAGCAGCTCGTCCGGCAGGGCGCGCAGCCGGTGGACTGGCGCCTGGCGTAACGGAGTTGGCGTCAGTCTCGGGTGCCGCGGCCGGCGGGTGTCAGGCCGCGGCGTCAACCTCACCCGAAGGAGTGAACTGACGCTCCGTGGTGCTCGGGTGACGCACGGTTCGAGTGAGACTGATTGTCAGTCCAGAGCACGAGCCCCGTCCCCGGACCGGTGCGCGCCCCGCTTTCTCCGCGCCCACGCCGGGGATGTCTCCGCGCCCCGCGCGGGGTGACGTCCCCGCGCAGGGCGACGTCGGTGGCGCGCTCCTCCTCGTCCATGTGTGGGGGTCACTCCGTCATGCCGTCCCGTTCTTCCGTCCGCGCCGTCGCCGCCTCGCTCGCCGCCTCCGCGCTCGCCGTCTCGCTGCCGGCCGCCACCGCGCAGGCCGCCACGCCCAGGGGGTCGGCGGGCAGCGCCCGGGCGGTCACCGCCGAGGTCGACCTGGAGGTGTCGCTGCTCGACAAGGCGGTGCGCGTCCCCGTCGACGCGACCCTCAACAAGGTGCAGACACCCGCCGAGCGGGACGCCTCGATGCTCACCGCGGCGGTGGACGGCGTCGACCGCGGCCGCCCGGTCACCCTGGTCAAGGCGGACGTCGGCCGCTCGGTCACGCACTCCGACGACCGGGGCACCTCGGCCTCCGTGACGCTCGCCGACGCGGACGTGCACGCCCCCGGCCTGCCCGGCACCACCCTGCTCGGCCTGCAGGCGCTCTCCGCCGAGGTCACCTGCCCGGTGGACGGGCGTCCCACCGCCAAGGTGACCTCCCCGCTGAAGCTGACCGTGCTGGGCCGCCCGGTCAGCGTCGGCCTGAACAGCCCGAGCCGGGTCGCCGTGCCCGCCGTCGGCACGGTGGAGGTGGAGTTCTCCAAGAAGACGGTCACCACGACGACGGCCGCGGCCTCCGCGCTGGAGGTGTCGGTCGACCTCAATCCGCTCAACCTCAACGTCGCCCGGGTTACGGGCAAGGTGACGGTCGCCTCCGTTTCCTGCGAGAAGCCCACCGCGGCGCCCGTGGTCCAGACCTCCCGGCCCGCTCCGAAGCCGACGAAGGCCGACCTCCCCGTGCCCGCCGGGCAGCCCGGGGCGCTCGCCTCCACCGGCAGCAGCGGCACCGGCACGCTGGTCGGCGGAGCGGCGACGCTGCTGGTCACGGGCGGTGCGGCGCTCTGGGCCACCCGTCGCCGACGGGCCCACGCACGCCGCCGCTGACCGCCCCGGGTGAACCAGCCGTCCCACCGGTGCGCCCACATCCCGAGACGTGCACTGTCCGAGGGTGAGCGTGCCGCCGCGGACGGTTGGTTCACATGGGCGTTACATAGGAGGAACAACCGGGAAACGGCGGCTTGCAACGCTACGCGGGCACCCACCACCCAAGCAGTGAGGTTCACCGCAATGGCAATCAAGGCCGAGTACATCTGGATCGACGGCACCCAGCCGACCGCCAAGCTCCGTTCCAAGACTCGGGTGCTGCCGAACGCGGACAAGATCCCCACCTGGGGCTTCGACGGCTCGTCGACCAACCAGGCCGAGGGCCACGCCTCGGACCGTGTGCTCGAGCCGGTGAAGGTCGTCAAGGACCCGATCCGCGGCGGTGACAACATCCTGGTGCTGTGCGAGGTCTTCGAGATCGACGGCACCCCGCACGTGTCCAACACCCGTGCGAAGCTCCGCCCGATCGCCGAGCAGTACGCCGCTCAGGAGTCGATCTTCGGCATCGAGCAGGAGTACACCTTCTTCAAGGGCTCCCGCCCGCTCGGCTTCCCCGAGGGCGGCTACCCGGCCCCGCAGGGCGGCTACTACTGCGGCGTGGGTGCCGAGGAGGTCTTCGGCCGCGAGATCGTCGAGCTGCACCTCGACCGCTGCCTGGACGCCGGCCTCGCGATCTGCGGCATCAACGCCGAGGTCATGCCCGGCCAGTGGGAGTTCCAGATCGGCCCGGTCGACGCGCTGACCGTCTCGGACGACATGTGGATCGCCCGCTACCTGCTCTACCGCACCGCCGAGGAGTTCGGCATCGACGCCACCCTGGACGCCAAGCCGGCCCGTGGCGACTGGAACGGCGCGGGTGCGCACACCAACTTCTCCACCAAGGCGATGCGCGAGGGCTACGACGCGATCATCACCGCCTGCGAGTCGCTCGGCGCCTCCCAGGAGAAGGTCATGGAGCACGTCAACCAGTACGGCGACGACATCCAGTCCCGCCTCACCGGCAAGCACGAGACCGCCCCGTGGAACGTCTACTCCTACGGCGTCTCGAACCGCGGTGCCTCCGTCCGCATCCCGTGGCAGGTCGAGGTGGAGCAGAAGGGCTACATCGAGGACCGCCGCCCGAACGCGAACGTCGACCCCTACGTCGTCACCCGCCTCCTGATCAACACCTGCTGCGAGGCGCTGGAGAAGGCCGGCCAGGTCTGATCCGCGCTCCCCGGAGCCTTCGCCCGCCGCTCCCTCCGCACCGCGGAGGCGAGCGGCGGGCGCTTTCCGTACCCGCCGCGCACGGCCTTCCGTAGGGTGGTTCCATGGCGGACGACCCCGACTCCACGCCCGACTTCACGCCCGAGCAGACGGCCCGCGGCCGGGCCCTGCGGCGCGCCCAGGTGCCGTGGCTGCTCGGCGGTGCGCTCACCGCGCTCGCCCTCACGCTGGTGCTCGGCCTCACCCCGGCCGGTGCCGGGCTGGTGACGTGGGCGGGCGGCCTGTTCGGCGGCTCGCGCACCGCCGAGGTGCTGGGCGGTGCGGCGGCGCTGGCGGTGCTCGGCCAGGCCGTCCGGATGCCGTTCGGGGCCCGGATCAGGGCCGTCCGCGCCCGCTACGGCCTGGTCACCCAGGGCTGGGGCGGCTGGGCGCTCGACGCGCTGCGCGGCCTCGGTCTCGGGCTGGCGCTCCTCCTGCCCGCCGCGCTCGGCCTGTACGCCCTCACCGGACGCTCCCCGGACCGCTGGTGGATCCCCGGCGCGGTGCTCGCCGCACTGCTGGTGACGGCGCTGTCCTTCCTGCACCCGCTGCTGATCGAACCGGTCTTCAACCGCTTCTCGTCGATGCCGGCCGGCCCGCTGCGGGACGCCCTGCTGGGCCTCGCGGACCGGGACGGCGTCCGGGTGCGGGACGTCCTCGTCGCGGACGCCTCGCGCCGCACCACCGCGCTCAACGCCTACGTCTCGGGCCTCGGTTCGACCCGCCGCATCGTGGCCTACGACACCCTGCTGAACACGGCCGAGCCGCGCGAGGTGGAGCTCGTCGTCGCCCACGAACTCGGCCACGTGAAGCACCGGGACGTGCTGACCGGCACCCTGCTCGGCGCGGCCGGGGCCGCCGCGGCCACCGTGCTGATCGGGCTGGCGGCGAACTGGCAGCCGCTGCTGGACGCGGCCGGCGCCGACAGCGCCGCCGACCCCCGCTCGCTGCCGCTGCTGGCCGCCCTGGCCGCGCTGATCGGGTCCGCGAC
>NZ_JBEYFP010000079.1:0-17580 GCF_040634455.1 Kitasatospora sp. NPDC007106 | reverse complement strand
CCGCAGCCGGCCGGCCCACGACCCGGGCCCCTTGGGGCCGCGCGGCGGCAGCTCGGCCGGCGGGAAGAGCGGCTCGACCGTGGCCTGCCGGTCGGCGGGCGCCGGCGGCGGGTAGTTCGCGGCCTCGGGCCACGGTTCGCTGGTCGGAGGTACGGAACTGGTCGTGGTCATGGGGGATACGCTGGCGGCGCAGGCTGAGAGCCCGATGAGAGCGGCCTATGAGCCCGGTGTGATCTTCTTCGGCCCCCGGGGGGACGGTCCCGGCAGGGCCGTCGGTGCGTCAGCCGGCGGGCGCGGGCGGTGCCAGGCGGCGGCCGAGCCACTCCAGGGCGGGCGGGATCTCCCGCGTCCAGGTCCGGAAGTTGTGGCCGCCGGTGTCCAGGGTGATGGTGGACATCCTGGTCGGCGCCTTGAAGGCGCCGACCATCTTCTGGGTGGCGCCGTAGTTGTGCTCGTCGTAGCTGGTGGCGAGCAGCAGCGAGACCGGCGCGGCGGGCTGCGTCCGCAGCCGCCACAGCAGGTCGTTCTCCTGCTTCAGGTGCGGCTTGCCGCCGAACAGGTCGCCGGTGGTCGGGTCGGTCGGGGCGCTGTAGTAGCCGGAGAGCGAGATCGCCGAGCGGTACGAGTCGGGCTTGCGCAGGGCGAACTTCAGGGCGCAGTAGCCGCCGGTGGAGTCGCCGACGGCGGCCCGCGCCTCGGGCCGGTCGAGGATGCGGTAGGTGCCGGCCATCGCGCGCGGCAGGTCCTCGGTGAAGAAGGTCTCCACCTGCGGGCCGCCGGGGATGTCCATGCACTCGGTGTCCCGGTTGCCGCCCAGGGTGGGCCGCATCATCACCAGCACGGTGGGCGGCAGCTGCCCGGCCTGGATCGCCTTCAGCGTGGAGTCCGGGTACTCCAGCAGCGAGATCAGCTTCTCCGCGGAGCCGGGGTAGCCGGAGAGCACCAGCGCCATCGGGAAGCGGCTGTGCGCGTAGGCGGGCTGGAAGTACTGCGGCGGCAGGTAGACGTAGGCGGGGGTGCCGGTGAGGCGGGAGGCGGCGCCGCGGATGCGGACCTGTTCGATCACCCCGGAGCGGTCCTCGGCGGAGCCCTGCGAGGAGTACATCTTCTGCTGCCCGAGGACCGACACGGCGCGGCCGCCGGGCTCGTGGTCGACGACGGTGCCCGGCTTGCCGTCGGTGCCGAGCAGGTCGCCCCAGGTGGTGTAGAAGCCGAAGTAGGCGTTGGCGATCAGGCCGATCGCCGCGAACACGGCGAGCTGGGTGCCGAAGAACGCGCCGAACCTGCCGAGCCAGGACTTCCAGCCGCGGCCGGCCAGCTTCGGCCAGAGCCACATGGTGGCGGCGAAGGCGGCCACGGCGAGGACGACGGCGAGGACGCGCAGCGGCAGTCCGGTCAGGCTCAACACGCGTTGATCGTAGAGGACTGTCAGAAAGCACTCAGAACGCCCCCAGGCGGTGTCAAGAATGTGCACGGACGGCCCGCGCGGCAGTGGACCTGACGGGCGGTCGCCTGATGCCGCGGCCGGACGGGGGTGCGCTGGCGTCCGGGGGACGGGGCGGTGTGTCGGCCCGCCCGGCGGCCGGTCGGCTGCCTACGCTCGTCACCGGCCGTCAACCGCCGATCACCGTTCGCACCGCCGGACACCCCGGCGTGCCGGCACCCGACGGCCCCACGCACCGCCGGTCGTCCCCGGCCGTGCCGACCCCCGGGAGCGCGCATGCCGTCATCGCCGCCGAGCACCGCCACCGCGGAACGGACCCGCCGCCCCGGGGTGCTGCACCGGCTCGGCTCCTGGTGCGCCCGGCACGGCGTCCTCGTCCTGATCGCCTGGCTGGTGGGCCTCGGCGCCATCCAGGCCGCCGACCGGGCGGTCGGCGGCACCTTCTCGGACGACTTCAACATCTCCAGCAGCCAGGCCCAGAAGGGCCTCGACGTGCTGCGGGCGCACAACCCGGCCGCCGGCGGCGTCGGCTCGCAGATCGTGCTGCACGACGCCCAGGCGCTCACCGGCTTCAGCGACCAGATCAACCAGGCGGTCGCCAACCTGCAGCAGCTGCCGAACGTGCTGTCGGTGCAGAACCCCCTGCCGCAGCCCGGCCAGCCGACCACCCAGACCCCGAACGGCCCGCTCTCCACCGACGGGCTGACCGCCTTCATCACCTTCAAGACCGACGCCAACCCGAGTACCTACGGCAGCGACTACCTGACCAAGGTGGACGACGCGGTCGCCCCGCTGCGCCAGGCCGGGGTGCAGGTGGAGTACGGCGGGCCGCTCGGCGAGGCGGCCCGGCCGAAGGCGGACGACCGCAGCAGCGAGGCGATCGGCTTCGCGGTGGCGATCGTGGTGCTGCTGATCGGCTTCGGCAGCGTGATCGCGGCGGGTCTGCCGCTGATCAACGCGCTGATCGCGGTGATCGTCGGCCTCGGCTGCCTCGGTCTGCTCGCCGCGGCGACGACCTTCGCGACCGTGTCGCCGACCCTGGCCACCATGATCGGCCTGGGTGTCGGCATCGACTACGCGCTGTTCCTGCTGACCCGGTACCGGCAGGGGCTGATGGACGGCGCGGACCCGGCGGGCTCGGCCGGGCACGCGGTGTCCACCGCGGGCCGGGCGGTGCTGGTCTCCGGCTGCACGGTGATCATCGCGCTGGCGGGCCTGTCGGTCTCCGGGGTCAGCTTCATCTCCAAGCTGGGCCTGGCCGCGGGCGTCACCGTGGTGACGGCGGTCGCCGGTGCGCTGACCCTGCTGCCGGCGATGCTCGGCATCATCGGCCGGGCGATCGACCGCTGGCACGTGCGCAAGCCCGTCGCCGAGAGCAACGCCGCGCCGGGCGAGGAGGTCACCGGCACCTGGCACCGGTACGCACAGCGGGTGGAGCGCCACCCGTGGCGGTTCCTGGTCTCCGGCGTGGTCGTGGTGTGCGTGCTGGCGATCCCGCTGTTCTCGATCCAGCTCGGGCACATCGACGACGGCGCCGACCCGCCGTCCTTCACCGACAAGCAGGCCTTCGACCTGATGTCGGCCGCGTTCGGCCCGGGCTCCAACGGCCCGCTGACGGTGGTGATCGACCAGACGAACGTGCCGGCGGCGAACCAGCAGGCGGTGGTCACCTCCGTCCAGCAGGCCCTGGCCGGCACCCCGAACATCGCGAGCATCGGCCCGTTCGTGCCGTCCAGCGACAACGACGTGCTCACCTCCACGGTGATCCCGGCCCAGCAGCCGCAGGACGAGAAGACCACCCAGCTGGTCAACGACCTGCAGGACACCACGCTGCCGAAGGCCGTGGCGAACACCCCGGCGATCACCTACGTGACGGGCACGACCGCCGCCCAGGTGGACTTCCGCGACATCGTCGCCAGCCGGCTGCCGGCGATCATCGCGGTGGTGGTGGGACTGGCCTTCCTGATCATCCTGGCGGTCTTCCGCGGACTGCTGGTGGCGGTCAAGGCGGCGGTGCTGAACCTGCTGTCGATCGCGGCCTCGTACGGCGTGGTGGTGGCGGTCTTCCAGTGGGGCTGGGGCGGCCCGGCGCTCGGGGTGTCGGGGACGGTGCCGATCGAGAGCTACGTGCCGATGATGATGTTCGCCATCGTCTTCGGCCTGAGCATGGACTACGAGGTCTTCCTGCTGTCGCGGGTGCACGAGAACTGGACGCGCACCGGGGACGCCAAGGGCAGCGTGGCGCACGCGCTGGAGATCACCGCCCGGGTGATCACCTGTGCCGCGCTGATCATGGTGAGCGTCTTCGCGGCGTTCATCCTGAGCGACAACATCGTGGTGAAGATGCTGGGCCTGGGCCTGGCGGTGAGCGTGCTGATCGACGCCACCGTCGTCCGGCTGCTGATGGTGCCGGCGGTGCTCACGCTGCTCGGCCCGCACGCCTGGTGGACGCCCCGCTGGCTGGACAGGATCCTGCCGCACATCAACCCGGAGGGCGACGATGCCTGAGCCGCGCACGCCTACGGCGCGGCCGCCGCACCGGTGTTCCGGTGCGGCGGCCGCCGTGTGACGGACCGTCAGGTGCGGGGGAGGCGGTCCGTCACGGGAAGGAGACGACGTTGGACGGCGTGGTGGAGGTGCCCGAGGTCGGGGCGCCGGTGTCGTTCACCACGTGGGCGAACTGGCCGTTGCCGCCGAGCGAGTTGACCAGGACGTCGTGCAGCTTGACGCCGGACTTCACCGGGACCTCGAAGCCGTGGTCCATGACGATGGTCGGGTCCACGTTGAAGTAGCAGTAGCTGCCCAGGCCCCAGCCCTCGTGGGTGTTGACCGAGTCCTCGACCTTGTAGGCCGCGAAGCCGCGGGTGCTGCCGTTCTGGATCGCCGCCTGGTTGGGGGCGTCGTACGCCTTCTCGTTCTGGAAGAAGATCGTGCGGCCGCCGTTGCCCTTCCACCAGACGTCGTACTTGTTGAAGTGCTCGACGAACAGGCCGGTGGCCAGGACGTCGTTGCCGCCGACGACGAAGCCGTAGTCGGAGCGGTTGGTCTCCCAGCCGACGCCGGCGCCGTGGTCGGCGCGCCAGATCCAGGTGTGGTCGACGACGGTGTTGTTGCTGTTGATCACCATGCCGTTGGTGGCCTTGCCGGCGCCGGCGCCGCCGACCCGGACGAAGACGTCCTGGATGACGGTCGGGTCGGCCGCGTGGGAGGCGCCCGGGCCGGCGTCGCCGACCTGCAGAAGGGCGGGGGAGTTGACGGTGCCGGCGTCCAGCAGCAGGCCGGAGACCTTGACGCCGTCGACGTCGGCGACCTTCATCGCGGTGACGCCGTTGTCCGGGACGACGGTGGCGAGGCCGAGGCCGAGCACGACCGTGCCGGGGCGGGTCACGTTGATGGTCTGGTCGACGTGGTAGACGCCCGGGGTGAAGAGCAGGTTGAGGCCCTGGGCGAGCGCCTGGTTGATGGTGGCCGCGGTGGCACCCGGCTTGACCACGTAGAACTGGTTCAGCGGCACCGAGGTGCCCTGCGGGGTGCCGTTGCCCCAGGAGGTGCCGCGGGCGTTGGTGCGCTTCGCGGGCACGAAGACCTTGTAGTCGTTGCCGTCCAGGTAGAGGAACGGCTTCTCCTGCGAGACCGGGGTGGTGTCCAGCGTGGTGTACGGCGGGTTCGGGAAGCCCTGGGCGGGCGCGCCCTGGACACCGGAGAAGGTCTGGTTCCAGACGCCGTTGGAGAAGCCGCCGATCGAGCTGTCGCGGGTGTACCACTGCTGCTGCGAGTAGTTGCCGACCTGGCCGTCGATCTTCGAGTCGGCGATGTAGCCGCCGGAGGCCCAGCCGTAGCCGTCGGGGGCGAGGTTGAGGCCGCCCTCGACGTGCATCCGGCGGAACGGCGCGGCCTGCGAGACGGCCCAGCGGTCGGTGCCGCTGACCGGCTTGAGGTGCAGGTTCTCGGCGGAGCGCCAGAAGTTCTGGGTCGCGTTGCCGTTGAACCAGCCGGCGTCGACGGTGACGTCGCCGTTGAAGGTGGTGTCGTCCGGGTTCAGGCCCAGGCCCGCGATCGAGGTGTAGAAGCCGATCTGGGCGTTGATGTTGTTGTACGTGCCGGGCTTGAACAGCAGCGCGTAGCGCTCGTTGCCGAACTGGTTCGACTCCTGCTTGGTGAAGACCTCGTCGACCTTGGCCTGGATGTTCGGCGTGGTCGGGTCGAAGACCATCACGTTGGGGCCGAGGTCGCCGCCGCCCTGCACGGGCGGGACGGTGGAGCCGCCGCCGGTGTGCACCGCGAACTCCCACAGCGAGTAGCCGTAGCCGGTGCCGCGCTGGGTGCCGTAGAGCCGCACGTAGCGGCCGGAGCCGGAGACGTTCAGGGTCTCGTTGCCGCCGGCGCCGGTGGTGGTGGAGTAGATCGTCGTCCAGGTGCTGCCGTCGGCGGAGGTCTGGATCTGGTAGGCCTTGCCGTAGGCGGCCTCCCAGTTCAGCTGGACCTGGCAGACCTGCTGCACCGAGCCGAGGTCGACCTGCAGCCACTGCGGGTCGGCCGCGGCGGAGGACCAGCGGGTGCCGGTGTTGCCGTCGACGGCGGCCGAGGCGGGGGTGCCCGCGTTCTCGGTGCTGGAGGCGGTGGCGGCCTTGCCCTGCGCGGCGTTGGTGGTGGCGCAGGTGTCCGGGGTGGTGCCGCCGAACGAGCCGTAGACCTGGAACTCCCAGAGCGAGTAGCCGTAGCCGGTCGCCCGGGTGACGCCGTTCATCCGCACGTAGCGGCCGGTGCCGGTGACGTTGAGCGTCTCGTTGCCGCCGGCGCCGGTGGTGGTGGAGTAGACGGTCGTCCAGGTGCTGCCGTCGGCGGAGGTCTGGATCTGGTAGGCCTTGCCGTAGGCGGCCTCCCACTGGAGCACGACCTTGCTGATGGTCGCCGAGGCGCCCAGGTCGACCTGGATCCACTGCTGGTCGCTCGCGGCGGAGGACCAGCGGGTGCCGGTGTTGCCGTCGACGGCGTAGGCGGCCGTGGTGCCGCCGTTCTCGACCGACGAGGCGGTGACCGTCCGGCCCTGCGAGATCAGGGTGTCGGCGGCGTGGGCGGCACTGCCGGGGAGCGCCAGGACGGCGCCCGAGAGCAGGGCCATGCCGAGCAGGGCGGCGGAGCCGCGGCGGCCGGCTCGGGCGCCGGGGCGTGCTGAAGTGAGCCTCACGGGCTTCTCCTGCGGTGGGGGTGGGTGGGGGTTTTCGTGGGGGCGCGGACGTCGTGCGTCGGCGTGGGGACCGGCCCGTGACCGACGGGCCGGCGCGGCGCAGGGGCGCCGGAAACTGCGGGGCAGGGCGGGGCCGGAATCCTTGCGGCCGAGCCGAGAGAGCGCTCCCCGGAGGGAGTCTGTGGGGCTGCGATCTCGGGTGTCAAGTCCCCGGTCGGGAGTTCCGATACGGATCAACCGGCCTGTCGCGGGCGGCCGTTGACCCGCCGCCGGGCGCAGCGGACGGCGGGTTCGCGCAGGTCGCGGGGGGTGCGGCCAGGCCCTCTCTTCCGGATCTTGCCGGGCGCGCGACGCCGGGCATCTCCCCCAGCCCCGAGGGGGCCGGGAGGTGCCCCCAGCCTGGACGCACCGGCGAATCGTCCAAGTACGGTCCAGTACGAGGACGATCCGCCGGCACGCCCAGCCGCGCGCCCAACGCCGCACGCTGATCCGGCAAGATCCGGAAGAGAGGGCCTAGCCCGTGGCGGCCGCGGCGGACAGCCGGGCGGGCAGCTCGCCGCCGGACTGCAGGAAGTGCCAGAGCGGCAGGGTGGCCGCGCCCACGGTGACGGCGTCCGGCCCGAGCAGGCCGAGGTCGATCGAGGTCTGCGCCCGGGGGAAGCGCAGGGCGTAGGCGGTGGCCGCGTCCCGGATCGCGGGCAGCAGGCGCGGCCCGAGCATCAGCCCGGCCCAGCCGCCGATCACGATCCGCTCCGGGTTGAACAGGTTGATCAGGTCGGCGATGGCCGCGCCGAAGTACTCGGCGGCCTCGGCCAGCAGGTCGACGGCGTCCTGCTCGCCCGCCTCGGCGGCGGCCAGCAGGGCGGCCAGCCCGGCCTTCTCGCTGGACCCGGCGGGTGCCCGGCCCCAGCGTTCGACCAGTGCCTCCGCGCCGACGTAGGCCTCCAGGCAGCCGCGCGAGCCGCACCGGCAGAGCCGGCCGCCCACGTGCACCTTGGTGTGGCCCCATTCGCCCGCGCTGCTGGTGGCACCGCGGAAGCGGGCGCCCTCGGCGATCACGCAGGCGCCGACGCCGGAGCCGAACAGCGCGACCACCGCGTGCCGGGCGCCGCGGCCCGCACCGAACCACATCTCGGCCTGGCCGAGCGTCTTGGCGCCGTTGTCCACGTAGAGCGGCAGGTCGGTGCCGGCCCGCAGCATCCGGCCGAGCGGTACGGCGTCCCAGTCCACGGTCTGGCTGTGCACCACGATGCCGAGGCCGTCGGTGCCCGGGTCGCCCTGCTCGACGATGCCGGGCACGCCGACGCCGACGCCGAGCACGGTGGCCGGGTCGGTGCCGGTGGCGTGCAGCACCTCGGCGAGCCCGGTGAGGATCAGCTCCACCACGTGGTCGGAGTCGTGCCCGCAGTCCGAGAGCGGGTGGTCGCTGGCGGCGAGCTCGGTGAGCCCCAGGTCGAAGAGCGCGACCCTCACCTGGGTCTCGCCGACGTCGACGCCGACCAGGTGGGCCCGCTCGGGCGGCACCTGCAGCAGGATGCGGGGCCGGCCGCCGTCCGACTCGACCGATCCGCACTCCTCGACCAGCCCGTCCGCCAGCAGCTCGCCGATCACGTTGCTGACCGAACCGGCGCTGAGCCCGCTGATCTGGCCCAACTCCTGCCTGCTGAGCGGCCCTTCGAAATACAACCGTTGCAAAAGGGTCGATCTGCTGCCGCGCCGCAGGTCGCGGACCGTTTGCTTGCCTCGCTCTGCCATCGGTTCTCCCTCCTGCAGCGAATCTAGCGCTGCACGTCCTCTTGACGCCAGCTTTTCTCACACGTTAAATCACGGCCTGAAGAAAGCCCTCTCCGGGACTCGCACCCCGGCCGGGGCCCTTCCCACCCCCACCACGCCATCCACCCGCCCGAGAGGGGCATGGTCATGCGTATCAACCGTCTGGCTGCCGCGACCGCCGTGGTCGCGACTCTTGCACTCACCGCCACCGCCTGCGGAGGCGGCTCCAGCACCGGCGGCTCCGGCGACAACAGCAGCCCCAAGACGCTGACGTACTGGGCCAGCAACCAGGGCACCAGCCTCGAGAACGACAAGCAGGTCCTGGAGCCCGAGCTGAGAAAGTTCGAGCAGCAGACCGGCATCAAGGTCAAGCTCGAGGTCATCCCCTGGTCCGACCTGCTCAACCGCATCCTCGCCGCCACCACCTCAGGCCAGGGCCCCGACGTCCTCAACATCGGCAACACCTGGTCCGCCTCGCTCCAGGCCACCGGCGCCCTGCTGCCCTTCGACGACGCGGCCTTCGGCAAGATCGGCGGCAAGGACCGCTTCCTGCCGGCCACCATCGCCTCCGCCGGCGCGGCGGGCAAGGACCCGGCCGCCGTCCCGCTGTACTCGATGGCCTACGGCCTCTACTACAACAAGAAGATGTTCCAGGCCGCCGGCATCGAGCGCCCGCCGGCCACCTGGGACGAGCTGATCGCCGACGGCCAGAAGATCACCAAGGACGGCAAGTTCGGCATCGCCGTCGAGGGCGGCAACGTCTCCGAGAACGTCCACCACGCCTTCACCCTCGGCAAGCAGCACGGCGCCGACTGGTTCGACGCCTCCGGCAAGCCCGCCTTCGACACCCCCGAGGCCGTCGCCGCGATCAAGCAGTACGTCGACCTGATCGCCAAGGACAAGATCGCCGCCCCGGGCAACGCCGAGTACGCCAACAACCAGACCGTCACCGACTTCGCCACCGGCAAGGTCGGCATGATGATGTGGCAGTCCGCCGGCGCCAACCTCAAGTCGCACGGCATGAACCCCGACGACTACGGCGTCGCCCCCGTCCCCGTCCCCACGGGCGCCTCCGGCACCAAGCTCACCAGCTCCATGGTCGCCGGCATCAACCTCGCCGTCTTCAAGAACACCAAGAACCTGAACGGCGCGCTGGACTTCGTGAAGTTCATGACCAGCAAGGACGAGCAGATCCAGCTCAACAAGACCTACGGCTCGATCCCGCCGGTCAAGGAGGCCCAGGGCGACGCGGCCTTCGCCACCCCCGAGCTCCAGGCCCTCTCCAAGGTCCTCGGCTCCAGCGCCCAGCCGCTCCCGCAGGTCGCCAACGAGAGCCAGTTCGAGACCCTGGTCGGCACCGCCGTCAAGAACCTGCTCGCCGCGGCCGCCGCCGGCAAGCCGGTCACCGACGAGTCCGTCAAGGCCGAACTCACCAAGGCCCAGCAGCAGATGCCGGCCAACTGACGTGCGACAGCGACTCGGCCGAATCGGCCTGCCCTACCTGCTCCTGCTCCCGGCGCTGCTCCTGGAGCTGCTGATCCACCTGGTGCCCATGGTGGTCGGCATCGTGATGAGCTTCAAACAGCTCACCCAGTTCTTCATCCGGGACTGGTCGTCCGCACCGTGGACTGGCCTCGGGAACTACCACCTGGCGGTGGACTTCAGTGCCCCCGTCGGCCAGTCGCTGCTCAACTCGTTCTGGGTGACCTGCGCCTTCACGATCCTCGCCGTCGGCCTCTCCTGGCTGGTGGGCACCACGGCGGCGATCATGATGCAGGACGCCTTCAGAGGCAGGGGGCTGCTCCGCGCAGCCTTCCTGCTGCCCTACGCCCTGCCGGTCTACGCGGCCGTCATCACCTGGTCGTTCATGTTCCAGCGGGACACCGGACTGGTCAACCACATCATCCACGACCAGCTCCACCTCACCTCGGACCGGCCGTTCTGGCTGATCGGCGACAACAGCTTCACCGCGCTCGTCACCGTCTCCGTCTGGCGCTCCTGGCCGTTCGCCTTCCTCACCCTGACGGCCGGTCTGCAGAACATCCCCCGCGAGCTCTACGAGGCCGCCGCGATGGACGGCGCCGGCGTCTGGCAGCAGATCCGCCGGATCACCCTGCCCTCGCTGCGGCCGGTCAACCTGGTGCTCGTGCTGGTCCTCTTCCTCTGGACCTTCAACGACTTCAACACGCCGTACGTGCTGTTCGGCAAGTCGGCACCGGAGGCCTCGGACCTCATCTCCATCCACATCTACCAGTCCTCCTTCGTCACCTGGAACTTCGGCGCGGGCTCCGCCATGTCGGTGCTGCTCCTGCTGTTCCTGCTGCTGGTGACGTCGGTCTACCTGTTCATCACCTCGCGTCGGAGGGGCGCCGATGATTAACCCGCCCGCGTCCTTCCGGTGGATCCGCCGGATCGTGCTCGCCCTGCTCGCGGTCTTCACCCTCGTCCCGGTCGGCGTCATGGTCAGCTCCTCGCTGAAGCCGCTCCAGGACGTCCAGGGGCCGTTCCGCTGGATACCGAGCACGCTCACCGTCCGGCCCTACTTCGACATCTGGAAGACCGTCCCGCTCGGCAAGTACTTCGTCAACTCGATCATCGTGGCCGGCGGAGCGACGGTCTTCTCGGTGCTCATCGCGATCCTCGCCGCGTACGGCGTCAGCCGCTACCGCTTCCGCGGCCGCCGGCTGTTCACCGTCACCGTGCTGTCGACGCAGATGTTCCCCGGCATCCTCTTCCTGCTGCCGCTGTTCCTCATCTTCGTCAACATCGGCAACAGCACCGGCGTCGCCCTCTACGGCAGCCGCGGCGGACTGATCCTCACCTACCTCACCTTCTCGCTGCCCTTCTCGATCTGGATGCTGGTCGGCTACTTCGACTCCATCCCGCGGGACCTGGACGAGGCAGCCCTGGTCGACGGCTGCGGCCCCGTCCGGGCCCTGGTGCAGATCATCATCCCGGCCGCCATCCCCGGCATCGTCGCCGTCGCCGTGTACGCCTTCATGACCGCCTGGGGCGAGGTCCTCTTCGCCTCCGTCATGACCAACGACGAGACCCGCACCCTCGCCGTCGGCCTCCAGGGCTACGCGACGCTCAACGACGTCTACTGGAACCAGGTCATGGCCGCCTCCCTGGTGGTCAGCGTCCCGGTCGTCGCCGGATTCCTCCTGCTGCAGCGCTACCTCGTCGCCGGGCTCACCGCCGGCGCCGTCAAGTGACCCTGATTGAAAGGCCAGTTGTGAACGACCTCAACGCCCTGCCGGACGACTTCGTCTGGGGCGCGGCCACCTCCGCGTACCAGATCGAGGGTGCCGTGGACGAGGACGGCCGCGCGCCCTCCATCTGGGACACCTTCTCCCACACCCCCGGGAAGATCGACAACGGCGACCACGGCGACACCGCCTGCGACCACTACCACCGCTACAGCGAGGACATCGGCCTCATGAAGCGGCTCGGCCTCGGCGCCTACCGCTTCTCCGTCGCCTGGCCCCGCGTGGTGCCGCAGGCCGACGGCCGGATCAACGCCGAGGGCCTCGCCTTCTACGACCGCCTGGTCGACGGCCTGCTGGACGCCGGCATCACCCCGCACGGCACCCTGTACCACTGGGACCTCCCGCAGGCCCAGCAGGACCGCGGCGGCTGGCCCGAGCGCGCCACCGCCGAGCGCTTCGGCGAGTACGCGGCCGTCGTCGCCGACCGCCTCGGCGACCGCGTCAAGCACTGGGCCACCCTCAACGAGCCGCTCTGCTCCTCCTGGATCGGCCACCTCGAGGGCAAGATGGCCCCGGGTTGGACGGACCTCACCGCCGCCGTCCGCACCTCGTACCACCTGCACCTGGGCCACGGCTACGCCGTGCAGGCGCTGCGCGCGGCCCACTCCGACCTCCAGGTCGGCATCGTCAACAACCTCAGCCCGATCATCCCGGCCAGCGACAGCGAGGCCGACCGCCTCGCCGCCGTCCGCGCCGACGGCCACATCAACCGCTGGTGGCTCGACCCCGTCCTCGGCCGCGGCTACCCCGAGGACATGGTCAAGCTCTACGGCGTCGAACTCCCCGTCCGGGACGGCGACATGGAGCTCATCTCGGCCCCGCTCGACTGGATCGGCCTCAACTACTACTTCCGCCAGTTCGTCGAGGACGACCCGACCGGCGCCGTGCCGCAGTTCCGGCAGGCCCCCGGCCGCAACGCCGAACACACCGCCATGGGCTGGGAGGTGGACGCCGAGGGCATCCACCAGCTGCTGATGCGCCTCACCGAGGAGTACGGCGTCCGGAAGATCTACATCACCGAGAACGGCTCCGCCTACCGCGACACCGTCACGGCGGACGGCCGCATCGAGGACCCGGAGCGCACCGCCTACCTGGAGGGCCACCTGGACGCCTGCGCCCGCGCGGTCGCCAAGGGCGCCCCGCTGGCCGGCTACTTCGCCTGGTCACTGCTCGACAACTTCGAGTGGGCGTACGGCTACGACAAGCGGTTCGGCCTGGTGCACGTCGACTACGACACCCAGCAGCGCACCGTGAAGGCCAGCGGCGAGCGGTACGCGGAGATCATCCGCAACCACCGCGCCCGCTGACCCGTGAGGGTTCCGGCCGCGGCGGCCGTCGGAACCCTCACGGCCACCACCCGGGGGCGCGGGGATTCGCGCAGTCCGAATGGCGCAGATCCGCCCCCAGCCTTCGGCCGGGAGGTACCCCCAGCGCCCCTTGTGCGTCGTCCTCGCAGGTCCGCTCCGGCCCGGGGGCGGCTAGGATCGCGGGCATGGCCCTGATCATGAGCGACGTGGACCGGTTCGAGGCCGCGAGGCCCCGGCTGGAGGCCATCGCCTACCGGTTGCTCGGTTCGGCGAGCGAGGCCGAGGACGCCGTCCAGGAGACCTTCCTGCGCTGGCAGGCCGCCGACACCGAGCGGATCGAGGTGCTGGAGGCCTGGCTGACCAAGGTCCTCACCAACATCTGCCTCAACGTGCTCACTTCGGCACGTGCCCGGCGCGAGACGTACGTCGGGGCCTGGCTCCCCGAGCCGCTGCTCGCCGGCGACCCGATGCTCGGCCCGGCCGACACCGCCGAGCAGCGCGACTCGGTGTCGTACGCCGTCCTCGTCCTGCTGGAGCGCCTGTCGCCCAACGAGCGGGCGGTGTACGTGCTGCGCGAGGCCTTCGGCTACCCGCACCGCGAGATCGCCGAGATCCTCGGCATCAGCGAGGCCGCCAGTCAGCAGATCCACCACCGGGCCAAGAAGCACGTCGCGGACGGCAGGGCGCGCACCGAGATCGACGAGGCCGCCGCCCGGCGGATCGTCGAGGAGTTCCTCGCCGCGGCGACCAGCGGCCGCACCGAACCCCTGGTGCGGCTGCTCACCCAGGACGCCGTCTCGGTCGGCGACGGCGGGGGGAAGGTCCCGGCCCGCGCGAAGGCGTTCGAGGGCGCGCTCGCGGTCGCGAAGTTCCTGCGCGGCCTGTTCAAGCCCAGCGAGGCCAAGCGGGCCCACATCGGCGGCGCGGCCGAGATCCACGTCGCGATCGCCAACGGCGGTCCCGCCGTCGTGGCGGTCGTGGACGGCCGGGTCGTCGGGATCACCTGCCTGGAGGTCACCGCCGACGGCATCGCCGCCGTGCGCAGCCAGGTCAACCCCGACAAGCTCGTCCGCGCGACCGGACAGTGGGCCGCCGAGGACCACGGGAGGGCCCCGCTCGTCGTCCTCTGAACCCTCCGACCCGATGTGACGTGCTTCACACTCCGACCCTGTCAGGAAATCCCGGGCTGCCCGGTTCAAGGGGCGAAACCGCGCAGAGACAGCGGCGGAACCTCCAGACAGGAGCACGGACATGCAGCACCGCATCGTCGTCCTCGGAGCCGGCTACACCGGAGCCGTCGCCGCCGGCCGCCTCGCCAAGCGGCTGCACCGCGAGGACGTCGCCATCACCCTCGTCAACCCCGAGCCCGACTTCGTCGAGCGGGTCCGGCTGCACCAGCTCGCGGCCGGCCAGGACCTCAGGCCCCGGCCGTTCGACGAGATGTTCGCGGGCACCGGCGTGGCACTGAAGCTCGCGAAGGTCACCGCCGTCGACGTGGACCGCAAGAGCGTGACCGTCACCGCCGCGAACGGCCACGGCCGGGAGGAGCTGGCGTACGACACCCTGGTCTACGCCCTCGGCAGCGGGTGGAACGACGGGGGTGTCCCCGGCACCGCCGAACACGCCCACGACATCTCCGGCCGCCCCGGCGCCCTCCGCCTCCGCGACCGGCTCGCCGCCCTGGAGGCCGGCCGGCCCGTTACCGTCATCGGCGGCGGCCTGACCGGCCTGGAGGCCGCGACCGAGATCGCCGAGGCCCGCCCCGACCTCGACGTCGCCCTGGCCGCCCGCGGTGCCCTCGGCGACTGGCTCTCGGACAAGGGCCGCGCCCACCTGCGGAAGGTGGTGGACGGGCTCGGCATCACCGTCCACGAGAACGCCGCGGTCACCGCCGTGGCGGCGGACCGCGTGACGACCGCCGACGGCCGGGACATTCCTGCCGCGGTCACGATCTGGACCACCGGCTTCGCCGCCCACCCGATCGCCGCGGCCACCACCCTGGAACTCGCCGAGGGCGGCCGGATCGTGGTCGACGGCACGATGCGCTCGGTCTCCCACCCGGACGTGTACGCCGTCGGCGACGCCGCGATGGCGATCGGCCCCGAGGGCAAGCCGCTGCGCATGTCCTGCGCCTCGGGCGTCCCGATGGCCTGGCAGGCCGCCGACGCCCTCGCGGCCCGGCTCGCCGGCACCAAGGTCCCCCGCGTCCCCGTCCGCTACTTCCAGCAGTGCATCTCCCTCGGCCGCAGGGAGGGCCTGATCCAGTTCGTCACCGCCGACGACCGGGCGGTCGACCGCGCCCTGACCGGCCGCGTGGCCGCCCTCTACAAGGAACTGATCTGCAAGGGCGCGGCCTGGGGCGTCGCCAACCCGACCGCGGGCATGCCCTCCCGCCGCCGACGCATCGTCCGCCACGAGCTCCCCAGCCCCGCACGGGCGGAGGCCGTGGCCTGACACGGAGGGGCAACGGCTGGGGCGCGGGGAACTGCGCAATTCGGATGTGGGTCTCCGTACAGACCAGGGGTGCGCCGGATTCGTCAGGAGCACCACTCCCGGACTGCGCAGTTCCGCCCCGGCCTTCGGCCGGGAGGTGCCCCCGGCGCCCCTGATCTGTGGTTCGGTCCTAGCTTCGCGGCAGGCGGCGGCGCCAGTGGCGTTCGAAGATCACGTCGCCGCCCTCCAGGGCGCGCAGGTGGTCGTGGACGGTGAGGTGCCCGGCGTCGCAGCTCGCCTCGGAGCGGAGCTGCAGGGTGACGTCCCAGCCGATGTCCGTCCGCTCCAGCCGGAGCGTCCGGTCGGTCCTGGCCCGGGCGCCCAGCGGGTCGTCGGCCCGGATCCGGTACGCCTCCAGTACGTGCTCCTCCTCGGCGAGGCCGTCCGGGTGCACCGTCGCCCCGGCCGGCCGGGCAAGCTGCAGCCGCCACTCGCCCGCGGCCACGTCGTGCACCACCTGCCGCTCCGGATGCGAGACCAGCGGTTCGGGGTGCAGCTCGGCGGGGACGGGCGCATGCTCGGGCGGGTCGAAGGTGACAGGCCCGCTGCCGGCGTCCGCCGCCAGGTGCCGCACCGGCAGCGTCAGCACCGAGCCGCCCGGGTCCACCTCGAAGCCACCGGTCTCCGCGACCGGCCACAGCCAGGGCCAGTACGCCGAGGAGAGCGCCAGCCGGATCCGGTGCCCGGCGGGGAAGGCGTGCGCGACCGGGGCGAGCTCCACCTCCACCTCGACCGGGCCGGTGCCGCCGGCCAGCGCCGCCGCACCCCGGGCGACCAGCGTGGACGATCCGTCCGGTGCCACGTCGCAGAGCCGGGCGGCGACCTGCCCGTGGCGGCCGTCGCAGCGCACCCGCAGCCGCAGCGCCGGTCCGCCGAGCAGTTCCTCGGGCTCCGGCAGCGGCACGGAGTCGAAGCAGACCGAGCGGCCGTCCTCCTCGCGCTGGTCCGGTGGCAGGTCGGCCGCGCCGCCGGCCGGCCGGAGCGCCCCGGCGTCGATGCCGGTGTGCTGCGGGGAGCGGACGGGGACGAAGCGCTCGCCGGAGGGCGTCCCGGCGGTGCGCAGCGCGTCGTCGAGTCCGTAGTGCACCTCGCGGACGTCGGGGGAGGGCCAGCCGTCGTCGCCGATCCAGCGGCCGGGCCGGTTGGCGTAGGAGGGGGCGGGCGGCACCGACTCGTTCATCCAGCTGCGCAGGGCGGGTTCCTTGAGGACGCCGGTGTCGGCGCCCCTGAGCCAGTGGTCCCACCAGCGCAGGGTCTCCTGGAGGAAGCCGATCGCCGGGCCGGGCGGCAGGCCCTGGTCGGGGTACTGGTGCGGCCAGGGGCCGAGGACGCCGCGGGCGTCCGGGCCGAGTTCCTCGACCAGGCGCAGCACGGTGCCGGCCTGCGGGTCGGCCCAGCCGCCGAAGGCGAGGACGGCGGCGCGGACGGTCCGGAGGTCGATCGGCCCGCCCTCGTCGTCGGCGCCGGGGTCGACGGCGGCGAGGCGTTCCAGCCAGAGCCGCCGCCAGTCGTCGCCGGTGTAGCGGGGGTCGGGCGGGCGGCAGGCGGCGGCGAGCCGGGCGGCGGATCCGCCGTGCACGGCGGCGGCGAGCGGCGCGCCGGCCAGGTCCCGCCGTGGTGCGGTGCGGTCGTCCGCGCAGACGGCGACCACGGCGGCGAGTGCTTCGGGGGCGCGGGCGGCGAGGGCGAGGGCGGCGGTGCCGCCGCGGCCGATGCCGAAGGCGCCGGCCCGGCCGTTGGACCAGGGGCGGGCGGTGAGCCAGTCGAGCAGGGCGAGTCCGTCGTCGGTGCCGGCGGGGGAGGCGGGGTCGGCCGGGTTGCCTTCGGAGCTGCCGTGGCCGCGGGCGTCGACGCGCAGCGAGGCGTAGCCGTGGCCGGCGTACCAGGGGTGGCGTTGGGCGTCGCGGACGGCGGTGGTGTCGCCGAGCCCGCCGGGGTGGTGTTCGAGCAGGGCGGGCACCGGGTGGTCGGTGACCGGCAGCCAGAGGCGGGCGGCGAGGCGGGTGCCGTCCGGCATGGGACCGAGTCGCGCGGTCAGTCCACCAGGTCGCCGGACGGGTACAGGCCGTCCCCGAGCTCGTGGACGCCGAACGGCGGAGCGGACGC
>NZ_JBEYFP010000078.1:0-18045 GCF_040634455.1 Kitasatospora sp. NPDC007106 | reverse complement strand
GCCGGTCGAGCAGCCTCAGCACGGCGTCGGGCGGCAGCACGTCGGGGGCGGTGGCGAGCAGGTGCTCGGCGGCGGCCCGGTCGCGGGCGGCGACGGAGGCGAGGCGTTCGCGCAGCCGGTGCGGGAGCTGCGGGCCGGGCCGGTCGGACGCGGCCGCCGCGGTGAGCAGGCGGGCGACGGCCAGGGGTGCGGTGCGGGCGAGCGACTGCAGCACGCCGTCGGGCACCGCGAGCCGTGGCAGCCAGTGGTCGACGGCGGAGGGGGTGCAGGCGGGCAGCAGCCGGGCGGCCTCGCGGGCGTCGTGGCGGTCGCGGACCTCCGGGAGCAGCCGTTCGGCGAGGGCGTGCCGCCGGGAGCGGCGCAGCAGCCGGTAGAGGTCGTGCCTCAGCTCGCGGGGTGCGCTGCGGGCGAGGTCGGCGAGCGCCTCGTCGGGGACGGGGAGGCGTCCGGCGGCGGCGAGCGCGCGGTGGGCGAGCAGCGGGTCGGAGAGGGCCGCGGTGACCCGGTCGAGGTCGCGGCGGACGACGGCGAGGAAGAGCGCGGTGTGCCGGTCGTCGTGGTCGCCGGCGTCCAGTGCGGCGTGCAGCCGCAGGTACCGGTCGGCGGTCAGGGCCCGGCCGTGGCCCGCCAGGGCGGCGGCGCGTTCGGGGCGGGGCATGCGGTCGATGTGCGGGGGGATCATGGGGGCCATCGCGGTCACCGGGACGTCGCGGGGCCGGCCTTTCGGATCGTCATGACGGTGAGCGTGGCAGCATGGCGGGCGGGGCGGCAATCGGTTTTCACCTGCGCGGGGAGTGGTCGTGAAGGTCCTGGTGACGGGGGCGTTCGGGTTCGTCGGGCGGGCGGTGGTGAGTCGGCTCGCCGCGGCCGGCCACGAGGTGCGGGCGCTGAGCAGCAGCCGCACGGACGCCGGCGGGCTGCCGGTCGCGGAGGTGCACCGCGCCGACGTGCGGGACGCGGCGGCGCTGGCGCCCGCGGTGGCCGGGGTCGACGCGGTCTGCCACCTCGCGGCGCTGACCCGCGGCCGGGAGTCGGTGGTGCACCCGCGGGCGCACCACGAGGTCAACCTCGGCGGCACGGTCGCCCTGCTGGACGCCCTGCGCGGACGGCCCGGCGGCAGCGGCGCCCGGCCCCTGGTGGTGTTCGGTTCGACGGCGGCGGTGTACGGCGCGCCGGCGCGGCAGCCGATCGACGAGTCGGCGGAGCCGGCGCCGGGCAGCCCGTACGGCGAGTCCAAGCTGGCGGCCGAGCGGGTGCTGGCGGACCGTGCCGCGGCGGGTGAGGTCCTGGCGGTGGTGCTGCGCTGCTTCAACGCGGCCGGGGCCGGGGACGTGGACGAGGCCCGGATCCTGCCGCGGGCGCTGGCGGTGGCCGCCGGGCGGCATCCGTCGCTGGAGCTGAACGGCGACGGCGGCGTGGTGCGGGACTTCGTGCACGTGGACGACGTCGCCGAGGCGTACCTGCGGGCGCTCGGGGCGCGGGAGGTGGCGGCGGCGCACGGCGGCTGCCGGGTCTACAACGTGGGGGCGACGCCGGCGAGCATGCGGGAGGTCGTCGCGGCGGTGGAGCGGCTGACCGGCCGTCCGGTGCCGGTGGTGCGGCGGCCCGCGCTGCCGGAGTCGCCGCGGCTGGTGTCGGACTGCGGCCGGATCGGGCGGGAGCTCGGCTGGCGGGCCGAACGGTCGGCGCTCGACCGGCTGGTGGCGGACGCCTGGGAGGCCGTCCGGGCCGGGGCCTGACGCCTCCTCCGTCGAGGCGAACTCCCGACACCCCGGCGGCGCTGCCCGGACGGTGCCCGGCCGGGGTGGGAAGCTCGACGGATGATCGACCTGATCCGCCGGGGCCTCGTCCAGTGGACCGTCGCGGTGCCGGTGCTGGCGCTGGTGATGCTGATCCTGACCTGGGGGCGGTCGCTGCCCGGCCCGGTGGTCGCGGTGGTGGCGCTGTTCCTGGCCGGGGCGGTGCTGGCCGCCGTGCACCACGCCGAGGTGATCGCCCACCGGGTGGGCGAGCCGTTCGGCTCGCTGGTGCTGGCCGTCGCGGTGACCGTCATCGAGGTGGCGCTGATCGTGACGCTGATGGTGGACGCCCCGGTCAAGAACGCCACCCTCGCCCGGGACACCGTCTTCGCCGCCGTCATGATCACCTGCAACGGGGTGCTGGGCCTGTCGATCCTGCTGACGGCGCTGAAGCACCGGGTCGCGGTCTTCAACGCGGAGGGCACCGGCGCCGCGTTCGCCACCATCGCCACGCTCGCCACCCTCAGCCTGGTGCTGCCGACCTTCACCACCAGCACGCCCGGTCCGCAGTTCAACACCGCGCAGCTGACCTTCGCCGGGATCGCCTCGCTCGGCCTGTACGGACTGTTCGTCACCACCCAGACGCTGCGCCACCGGGAGTACTTCCTGCCGGTCGGTGCCGAGGGCGAGTTGCTGGACGAGGACGACCACGGCGACCTGCCGAGCCGCCGGTCGGCCTGGTCCAGCCTCGGCATGCTGGCGGTCGCGCTGGTCTCGGTGGTCGGCCTGGCCAAGGGGGTCTCCCCCACCGTCGAGTCGGCGGTCGCCGAGGCGGGTCTGCCGGCCTCGGTGGTCGGCGTGGTGATCGCGCTGCTGGTGCTGCTGCCGGAGACGATCGCCGCGCTGCGTGCCGCGGCGGGCAACCGGGTGCAGACCAGTCTCAACCTGGCGCTCGGCTCCTCGCTGGCCTCCATCGGGCTGACCGTGCCGTCGGTGGCGGTCGCCTCGCTCTGGCTCAGCGGTCCGCTCGTCCTCGGCCTCGGCGCCTCGCACATGGTGCTGCTGGCGCTGACCGTCGCGGTCGGCACCCTCACCGTGATCCCGCGC
The DNA here is from genome assembly GCF_040634455.1 of Kitasatospora sp. NPDC007106. Taxonomy (NCBI): domain Bacteria; kingdom Bacillati; phylum Actinomycetota; class Actinomycetes; order Kitasatosporales; family Streptomycetaceae; genus Kitasatospora; species Kitasatospora sp. NPDC007106. The sequence goes on along the minus strand of NZ_JBEYFP010000078.1, from coordinate 15,199 downwards.
CGGGCGACGCCGTTGCAGGGCGCCGTGCACCTGGCGGTGCTGGCGGCCTACCTGGTCCTCGCGGTCAGCCCCTGAACACGGGCGGCCGTCGGCCGGGCCGGGTCAGTCGGCGGCGCGGGCGGTGGGCCCGTCGGCGCGGGCGGTGCTCTCGTCGGCGGGCCCGGCCTGGCCGGGGATCCGCAGGTCCCAGCCGACCAGGGCGCGCAGCTGCTCTGCGGTGACGCCGTCCGGGATCGGCTGCGGCGCGTCGTGGCGCAGCGGCGGCTGCCAGCCCTCGTCGGCGGACCAGCTGCGGACGACCTTGGCGGGCGCGCCGGCGACCACGCTGTGGTCGGGGACGTCGCCGCGGACGACCGCCCCGGCGGCGACCACCACGTTGCGGCCGATCCGGGAGCCGGGAAGGATCACCGCGCCGGTGCCGATCCACGAGCCGGCGCCGATCTCCACCGGCTCGTTGCGCGGCCACTGCTTGCCGATCGGCAGGTCGGTGTCGCGGTACTCGTGCGCCTGGTCGGTGATGTAGACGTTCGGGCCGGTCCACACGTCGTCGCCGAGGACGATCGACTGGTGGCCGACGATGTGGCTGCCGCGGCCGATGACGCAGCCGCCGCCGATCCTGACGATCGGTTCGGGGCCGAGGTCCAGGCCGGGCAGGAAGCCGGCGGAGATGGTGACCCGCTCGCCGATGATCGAGAACGGCCCGATGGTGATCCACTGCTCGTTGAAGACCGCGCCGAGCGGGAAGGCCAGCTTGGTGCCGTCGCCGAGCTCGCCGAACCGGTACGGGCCCGGGGTCCGGTTGGTGACCGCCCCGGTCTCCTGCACCCACTTCCACGCCCGGTGCACGACGTGGCCGGCAGCGCGGCGGCCCCGGAGGCGGGCGGCGGCGAGGAGGGTACGGGCGGTCGGCATGCGATCACCGTAGCGGGCGGGCGCCCCCGGCGAGGCGCCGGGCGATCAACATCACACCGGCCGGCGCCGGGCCTGGCAGACTCGCGCCATGGAGATTCCCGAGCTCGTCGACGTCCTGCGCCACGAGGGCGCGTTGCTGGCCGACGCCGCCGCCGCGACGCCGCTGGACGCACCCGTGCCCACCTGCCCCGAATGGCGGTTGCGCGACCTGGTGCTGCACACCGGTCAGGTGCACCGCTGGGCCGCCGCGCACGTGAAGGGCGGGCTGACCCGGCCGCTGGACGCGGCCGGCCAGGAGGCGGCCTGGGGTCCGGCTCCCGCCGACGCCGACCTGGTGGAGTGGTTCCGCACCGGGCACGCCGACCTGGTGACCGTCCTGCGGTCCGCCCCCGCCGACCTGGAGTGCTGGAGCTTCCTGCCGGCGCCCTCCCCGCTTGCCTTCTGGGCCCGCCGCCAGCTGCACGAGACCACCGTGCACCGGGTCGACGCGGAGTCCGCCGCCGGCACCGCCGCGAGCCCGGTCGCCCCGGCCGTCGCCGCCGACGGCCTGGCCGAACTGCTGACCGGCTTCCTGCCCCGGCCGAAGTCCCGGCTGCGCAGCGAAGAGCCGCGCACCCTGGCCGTCCGGCCCACCGACCGGCCGGAGAGCTGGCTGGTGACGATCGGTCAGGAGCCCCCGCAGGCACGGCCGGGCGCCGGGCCCGCCGACTGCACCGTCAGCGGTCCCGCGCACGACCTCTACCTGCTGCTGTGGAACCGCCGCGAGGCCGACGCCGCGGCCGTCTCCGGCGACGCCTCGCTGCTGGACCTGTGGCGGACGGACGCCACCATCAACTGGAGCTGACGGCCCGCCCCGTACCGGCCCCCTGCCGGCTACTGCGCCCAGGGGGCCGGGCGGCGCTCCAGGAAGGCCCGCATGCCCTGCTGCGCCTCCTCCGAACCGAACAGCCGCGCGGACTGCGCGACCCGCTCCTCGGCGTCCCGCTCGAAGGAGTCCACCACGGCCGCGTTCGCCAGCCGCTTCGACTCGGCGAGACCCTGCGGCGAGCCCTGCCGGACGGCGTCCAGCAGCACCTTCAGCGCACCCGCGACGTCGTCGGCGGCCTCGGTGATCAGGCCGATCCGGGCGGCCTCGGCCGGGCCGAAGGTCTCGCCGGTCAGGTAGTAGCGGGAGGCGGCCCGCGGGTCCAGCTTGGGGCGCAGCGGCAGCGAGATCACCGCGGGCGCCAGGCCGAGCCGCACCTCGGTGAAGGCGAAGGTCGACGCCGGGCCGGCGATCGCGATGTCCGCCGCGCCGAGCAGGCCGAGGCCGCCCGCGCGGGCGTGGCCGTCGATCACGGCGATCACCGGCTTGGGGCAGTCGACGATCGCCCGCTGGATGTCCACCAGTCCGCGCGGGCCCACCGTCGGGTCGCTGCCGGTGGCCTCGGAGAGGTCGGCGCCGGCGCAGAACACCTTGCCGGTGTGGCCGAGCACCACCGCCCGGACGGCCGGGTCGGCCGCGGCCTCGGTCAGGCCCTTCGCCAGCTCCGCCATCAGACGGGTGGAGAGGGCGTTGCGGTTGTGGGGGGAGTCGAGTTCGAGGGTCGTCACCGCATCGGCGGTGGTGATGCGGACGAGAGGGCTCTCGCTGGTCATCGTGGATGGCCTGCTTTCCGGCTGAGGGTGGGTCGGACGCGCTCGGAAGGACTCTGGCACGCCGACCGTCCGGTCGGCCAGTACGACCCGGGAAATCCGCTGGCCGCGGCGGGTGCGGCCGGGCCAGCATGAGTCCCCATGACGCTCCTCCTGCTCGCCCCCCGGATCAACGACACCGGTCTGCACCTGCTCACCTGCGCCCGCCGCCGCGGGCTGCGGGCGCACACCGCCGTCCGCTGGGAGGTCCCGGACGAGCTCGCCGGCCTGCGGCCCGCCCACCTGTACGGCGGGCCGCTGTTCGCCGACGTGGCCGCCGGGGCCCTCGGCGTCGCCCCGCTGGAGCCGCCGGCCGACTGGCTGGCCACGCTGCCCGCCGAACTGCTCGGCCGCCGGGTGGAGTGCACCACGCTCGCCGAGGCCCGCCGGCTGCGCCGCCCGGCGTTCCTGAAGCCGCCGGTCGACAAGCTCTTCCCGGCCCGGATCTACCCGGACGGCAGCGGGCTGCCCGGCCCGGACGCCCTCGACGACGACACCCTCGTCCAGATCAGCGACGTGGTCGCGTTCGCCGAGGAGTACCGGCTCTTCGTGCTGGACGGCGCGGTGCGGACGGCGAGCCGGTACGCCGTCGACGGAGACCTGGCCGTCTCCCCGGAGGCCGGCCCCGAGGTGCTCGCCTTCGCCGCCGACGCCCTGGCCGCCGGCGGTCTGCCGAGCGCCGCCGTGGTCGACGTCGGCCGCCTCGACGACGGCACCTGGGCCGTCGTCGAGGCCAACCCGGCCTGGGCGAGCGGCGGCTACGCCTGCGACCCGGAGCACGTGCTCGACGTCGTCCTCCGCGCCGCCGGCCCCACCACCGCCGTCACCCCTGCCGACCTGCCCTACACCCGCCCGGTCCCCGACGTCGTCCGCTAGCGGGGCGAACCCACAGGGGCGCGCGGGGGCACCTGTTCCGGCTGATCCCTCTGCCTCAGGCTGCCGCCGCCGCGGCCTTGCGCCGCAGCGCCCACCCCACCGCCGGCACCATCGCCGCACTGGCCGCGGCGAAGAGCCCGGCCAGGGCCGCCCAGCCGAGGGTGCCGTGGCCGATGACGGCGGTGGTGATCAGGACGGGGCCGAGCATCATCGCCGCGGAGAATCCGGTGTTGAAGACGCCCTGGTACTCGCCGTGCGCGCCCTCCTCCGCGAGGTCGTAGCCGAGGGCCCAGCCGGCGGCCTGGCCGAGCACCTCGCCGAGGGCCTGCAGCGAGGCACCGGCGAGCAGCACCAGCACCGCGGCCCACGCGGGCAGCCCGCCGGCGAGGGCGAAGGCGGCGCAGGAGAGCGCGACGAGCACGCCACCGCGGCGGAAGATCCGGGCTGCGGCGGTCGGCTCCTCGGTGCCGCGGGTGGCCCGCACCTGGAGGGCGACGACGAGGATCGTGTTGACGACGAGCGTGCAGGCGACGAGGACCCGCGGTGCCTCGGTGTGGTCGACGATCCACAGCGGCACGCCGACCTCGATCATGGCGAACTGCAGGCCGAGGACGCCGGCCAGCCCGGCGACCACGAGGTAGGGCAGGTTGCGCAGGGCGGAGCCGGTCCGCGGTGCGCTCTCGTCCGCGGTGCCGCGCGGCCCGGCCTGCGGGGTGGGCAGCAGGGCGTACATCGCGAAGACCGCAACGAAGGTGGCGACGTCGGCGAGGATCGCGGCGGTGTAGGCGCCGCGGGTGTCGGCGACGAGGACGAGGGCGGCGATCCCGGTGCCGACGCCGATGCCGACGTTGGTGACGACGCGGAGGTAGGCGCGGCCGGCGACCCGCCGGTCGGGCGGCAGCACCTCGGCGTAGAGGGCGTTGCGGACGGTCGCGGTGCCGCGGTCGGTGGCGGTGACGGCACAGGCGAGCAGCACGAAGGCGGTGAAGCCGGACACCAGCGGGTAGCAGGCGGTGCCGACGGCCTCGGCGCCGACCAGGGCGAGCAGCACGGGCTTGGTCCCCCAGCGGTCGGCGGCGCGGCCGGCCGGGACGCCGATCAGGACGCCGCACAGGCCCGCCGCGGTGAGGCCGATGCCGACCTGCGCGGCGGGCAGGCCGAGCATCCTGGTGAAGTACAGCGCGCCCAGGGTCATGAAGAGGCCGTTGCCGAGCGTGTTCACCAGGGTGATGGCGGCGAGCCTGCGGACCGTCGGATCGGGGTGCAGCAGGCGTGAGGATGCCCGGGACGCCGCAGGCGCCCCCGTGGAGGTCGTGGTCATGGCATCATCGCACCGCATGCGGATCAGTCACCGGTATTGATTTAGCCCGGGGCTGACGAATGGGGGATCACGTGCACCGTTTCCGGCTCGGCCTGGAGGACCTCGCGGCGGCCTCCTTCGCCTGTTCACCGCTGCAGGAGACGGTGCTCAGCCTGCGGATGTGGACGCACCCGGGCGCGTACGTCCACCAGACGTCGGTCTTCGAGGGGATCCGGCCGGTGTTCGAGCAGCTGGCCTGCGCGCCGCTGCTCCGCTCGCTGGTCGCGACCAACCGCTACGTGCCGGACTTCCTGACCCCGCGGCCGAGCACGCCCTTCCCCGAGTTCCCGGCCGAGCTGGCCGTCGTCCGGACGCTCGCGCCGGAGCTCCTGCGGGGCGAGCTGGAGCGGGCCTTCCTGCCGCACGACCGGCGGCTGCCGCCGCCGCTGGCGGACGGACTGGCCGATCCGGCCGGGCTGATCGCCTCGATCGCCGACGCGCTGGAGGCGTACTGGACGCACTGCCTGGCTCCGCAGTGGTGGCCGCGCGCCCGGTCGGTATTGCACGCGGACATCGTGCACCGCTCCCGGATGCTGGCGGAGCGCGGCGCGGCGGCGCTGTTCGAGGACCTGGACCCGCGGCTGCTGTGGCAGGACGGCGTGCTGACGATCCGCCGCGACTGGGGCGACGGCGACACCGACATCGCGGTGGGCGGCCGCGGTCTGGTCTTCACCCCGACGTTCTTCGCCCGCGGCGCGATCACCAGCATCAGCGACGATCACCCACCGGTGATCAACTACCCGGCCCGCGGGCAGCGGACGATGGCCGGCCCGGCGGTGCCGCCGCCCACCCGGCGGGCCCTGGAGCAGCTGGTGGGGGTGCCCAAGGCGCGACTGCTGACCATGCTGGACGAGCCGACCAGCACCACCGAGCTGGCCCGGCGGCTCGGCGTCACCCCGGGCGCGGTCAGCCAGCACCTGGCCGTGCTCGCCGACACCCGTCTGGTCAGCCGGGCCCGGCACGGCCGGGTGGTGCTGTACGCGCGCAGCCCGCTCGCCGACGAGCTGCTCCGGTAGCCCGTCCGACAGATCGTCAACTCAACGACACGACGGCCCTGTTGACCCGATTGGTCCATACCACCTACAGTCGTCGACGGCTTCCCGGCACCCCTGTACGGCACCCCCACACCAGACAGGGAGACCACCATGCACGACCGGCCGCCACGGCGCGCCAGGGCCCGTACCACCGCCCTGCTCGCCGTGCTCGCACTGCCGCTCGCCCTGCTCGCCGCGGTCCCGGCGCACGCCGCCGGCCGCCTCACCGCAAGCTTCACCACGGCCGACAACGGCTCCTGGTGGAAGGGCACCTTCGTCGTCCGCAACGACAACGCCACCGCCGTCACCGGCTGGACCCTGGAGTTCGACCTCCCGGCCGGGGTGACGATCTCCAGCAGCTACAACGGCCAGGCCACCGTCGCCGGCCGGCACGTCACCGCCGTCAACGCCTACTACAACGGCACCGTCCAGCCGCACGGCAGCACCGAGCCGTACAGCTTCTGGTTCGTCGCCAACGGCCCGATCGGCACGCCCACCGGCTGCCGGATCAACGGCGACAAGTGCGACGGCACCGCCGACGTGCCGCCCGGCGCGCCAGGCACCCCGCAGGTCACCGACACCACCGCGCACACCGTCGCCCTGAGCTGGCCCGCCGCCACCGCAGGAGACTTCCCCGTCGCCTCGTACGAGGTGCTGAACGGCTCGACCGTGCTCGGCACCTCCACCACCACCTCGGCCACCCTGACCGGCCTCACCCCGGCGACGGCGTACACGCTCACCGTGCGCGCCAAGGACAGCCGCGGCAACACCGGCCCGCTCAGCCCCGCGGTGACCGCCCGGACGGTCGACCCGGCGAGCGACACCGTGCCGCCCACCGCGCCGACCGCCCTGCGCACCACCGCCGTCACCTCCAGCAGCGTCGCGCTGGCCTGGACGGCGGCCACCGACAACCAGCGGGTCGCCGCCTACGACGTCTACCGCGACGGCGTGCTCGCGCAGACCGTCACCGGCACCACCGCCACCGTCACCGGCCTCTCCCCCGCCACCGCGTACGGCTTCACCGTCCGCGCGCGGGACGCCGCCGACAACGCCTCCCCGGCCACCCCGGTGCTGAGCGTCACCACAGCCGACCTGGTCGGCCCCGGCAAGTACGCCCGGGTCGGCTACTTCACCCAGTGGGGCATCTACGGCCGCCAGTACTTCGTGAAGAACCTCGACACCTCGGGCAGCGCCGCCAAGCTCGACGTGATCAACTACGCCTTCGAGAACATCGACCCGGTCAACCTGACCTGCCTGGCCGGCGTCACCAAGGGCACCACCGCCGACCCGCAGGACCCGGACCAGGGCACCGGCGCCGGCGACGCGGACGCCGACTACTCCCGCCCGTTCAGCGCCGCGCAGTCCGTCGACGGCGTCGCCGACGACGGCTGGGCCCCGCTGCGCGGCAACCTCAACCAGCTGAAGAAGCTCAAGGCCAAGTACCCGAACCTCAAGGTCGTCGTCTCGCTCGGCGGCTGGACCTACTCCAAGTACTTCTCCGACGCGGCCGCCACCGACGCCTCCCGCAAGAAGCTCGTCTCCTCCTGCATCGACGTCTGGATCAAGGGCAACCTGCCGCTCTACAACGGCGCCGGCGGCCCCGGCACCGCCGCCGGGATCTTCGACGGCATCGACCTCGACTGGGAGTGGCCCGGCTCCCCCGACGGCCACCCCGGCAACCACTGGTCGGCGAACGACAAGGCCGACCTGACCGCGCTGCTCGCCGAGTTCCGCACCCAGCTGGACGCCCTCGGCGGCCCGCACCGGCTGCTCACCGCCTTCACCCCGGCCGACCCCGCCAAGATCGCCCAGGGCTGGGACCTCTCGAAGATCTTCCAGTCCCTCGACATCGCCAACGTCCAGGGCTACGACTTCCACGGCGCCGGCAGCGACAACTCCTGGGAGCCGAACCGCACCGGCCACCAGGCCAACCTCCACACCGACGCCCAGGACCCGTACGGCTTCCACTTCTCGGTGGAGTCGGCCGTGCAGACCTACCTGGACGCCGGGGTCAACCCGCGCAAGCTCACCATCGGCCTGCCCTTCTACGGCCGCGGCTGGCAGCACGTCACCGACGGCGGGGCCAACGGCGAGTGGCAGGCCGCGGGCGGCGCGGCCCCCGGCCAGTTCGCCGAGGAGGCCGGCACCCGCGGGTACGACAACCTGCTCACCAGTGTGCCCAACCTGACGGTCCGCCACGACGAACAGTCCGTCTCCACCTACGGCTACACCGGCGCCGGCGGCCAGTGGTGGACCTTCGACGACCCCTGGTCGATCGCCAAGAAGACCGCCTGGCTGAAGTCCAAGGGCCTGCTCGGCACGATGATCTGGGAGATGTCCGGCGACACCCCGTCCGGCACCCTGATCACCGCCGTCGACACCGGCCTCAAGCAGTGAGCCTTCCCACCAGGGGACGCCACTAGGGGACGCCGCTGGGGGCGCGTGGGGGCACCTCCCGGCCGAAGGCCGGGGGAGAACTGCGCAGTCCGGACGCGGGCCACCCTACGAGGTCAGGCCCGCCCGAGTCTGCCGCAGTCCCCGCGCCCCCACAGGCACGCTCCCGCCGGAGGCGTCACCGCCCGGCGACCGACGCCAGCTTCCGCGCGGCGCGGTGCTCCCGCATCACCTGCGCGAACGTCGTGTGCCCCTGCGTGGTCCGGGCGAAGGCCCGCCACGCGGGGTTCACCAGGCAGACCGCCGCGTGGAACAGGTGCGGACGCCGCTCGAAGGCCCCGAGCATGACCTTGCCGGCCCGCATCTCCACGCCCAGCCCCGCCTTGATCGCGAAGGCGTAGTTGAGCGCCTGCCGCCGCACGTCCGCGTTGCCCTCGGCCTCGGCGACCTTCACCGCCCACTCGCCGGCCAGCCGGCCCGACCGCAGGGCGTAGGAGATGCCCTCGCGGGTCCACGGCTCCAGCAGGCCGGCGGCGTCGCCGGCCACCAGCACCCGCCCGCGGGAGAGCGGCGAGTCCTCGGCGCGGCAGCGCGTCAGGTGGCCGGACTCGATGCTCGGCTCGAAGCCGGACAGGCCCAACTGCCGGATGTAGTCGGCGAGGTACTGCTTGGTGCGCTCGCCGTCGCCGCGCGCCGAGATGACGCCGACGGTCAGCGTGCCCGAGTCGGTCTTCGGGAACACCCAGCCGTACGAGCCGGGCAGCGGGCCCCAGTCGAGGTGGATCCGGCCGGCCCAGGCCCGGGAGACCTCCTCCGGCACCGGGATCTCCGCCTCCAGGCCGAGGTCGATCTGGTCGAAGGAGACGCCGACGTGGCGGCCGATCCGGCTGGCGGAGCCGTCGGCGCCGACCACCGCGCGGGCCTCGATCCGGCGGCCGTCGGCGGTGGTGACGGACACCGTGCGGCCGCCGCCGTCCTGCTCGACGCCGGTCGCGGTCACGCCGGTGACCAGCACCGCGCCGGCCTGCTCGGCGGCCTGCACCAGGCGCAGGTCGAACTCGTCCCGGTTGACCAGGCCGAACAGCATCCGCTTGGAACGGCGGGTCCGGGTGAAGCGGCCGCCGAGCGCGAAGGTGACGGCGTGGATGCGGTCCTGCAGCGGCAGCTTGAAGTCCGGCGGGAGGGTGTCCCGGGAGGGGCCGATGATGCCGCCGCCGCAGGTCTTGTATCGGGGGTGCTCCGCCTTGTCGAGGAGCAGCACGCGGCGGCCCTGGGTGGCGGCGGCGTACGCGGCCGAGGAGCCGGCCGGGCCGGCTCCGACCACGACCACGTCCCAGACGCCGCCGAGCGGGTCGGGCTCGGTGGCCTCCGGGTCCACGGCGGTCCGGCCGGAGGCCGCGGGAACGGCCTCGACGGCCTCGTGCTCGTCGGAGTGCGGGTCGAGGGAGCTACCGGTGTCAGTCACGATCGCATCCTAGACCCGTCCGCCACCGCCGCGACCAGGGATGACGCGGGCCACGACGAGGCGTCGACCTATGATCGGACAAATCACCCGCACCTCGTCAACAGGAGACACCTGATGACCCAGCAGCACCTGGCGGCGGCCGTCCGATCCCTGATGCCGCGCGCCAAGGCCGACCTGGCCGAGCTGGTCGCCTTCCCCTCCGTCGCCGACCTCCGGCAGTTCCCGGTCGAGGAGTGCGAGAAGGCAGCCCGCTGGGTCGCCGACGCGCTCGCCGCCGAGGGACTCACCGGCGTGCGGCTGCTGGACACCCCCGACGGCACGCAGTCCGTCTACGCCGAGCTGCCCGGCCCGGCCGGCGCCCCGACCGTGCTGCTGTACTCGCACTACGACGTCCAGCCGCCGCTCGACGAGAGCGCCTGGCAGAGCCCGCCCTTCGAACTGACGGAGCGTGACGGCCGCTGGTACGGCCGCGGCGCAGCCGACTGCAAGGGCAACATCCTCATGCACCTCACCGCACTGCGGGCGCTCCGCGAGGTCGACGGCGGTCTGCCGGTCGGCCTGAAGGTGATCGTCGAGGGCTCCGAGGAGCAGGGCACCGGCGGCCTGGAGCGCTACGCCGAGGCGCACCCGGAGCTGCTCGCCGCCGACGTGATCGTCATCGGCGACACCGGCAACTTCGCCCCCGGCCTGCCCACCGTCACCGCCAGCCTGCGCGGCATGACGGTGGTCGAGGTCGCCCTCACCACCCTCGGCGGCAACCTGCACTCCGGTGCGTTCGGCGGCGCCGCCCCGGACGCCCTGCAGGCCATGGTGAGGCTGCTCGGCACCCTGCACGACGAGCACGGCGACGTCGCCGTGGCGGGCCTGACGGCCGACCAGGTCTGGCCGGGCGTGCAGTACGACGAGGAGCAGTTCCGGGCCGACGCGAAGGTCCTGGACGGCGTCGGGCTGACCGGCACCGGCACGGTCGCCGACCGGCTCTGGGCCCGCCCCTCGGTCACCGTCCTCGGCATCGACGCGCCGCCGGTGATCGGCGCCACCTCCTCCGTCCAGGCCGCCGCCAAGGCCCTGGTCAGCCTGCGGATCCCGCCGGGCACCGAGCTCAAGGCCGCCCAGCAGGCGCTCGTCGCCCACCTGGAGGCGGCGGTGCCGTGGGGGGCGCAGGCCACCGTCACCCTGCTCAGCGGCGGCGAGGCGTTCAGCGCCGACACCACCGGGCCCGCCTACGAGGCGATGGGCGAGGCCATGCAGGAGGCGTTCGGCCGCCCGATGGTCAGCTCCGGCGAGGGCGGCTCGATCCCGCTCTGCAACACCCTGCGCACCCTCTACCCACAGGCCGAGATCATCCTGATCGGCGTCGAGGAGCCGACCACCCAGATCCACGCGGTCAACGAGAGCGTCGACCCCGAGGAGCTGGAGCGGATGGCCCTCACCGAGGCGCTGTTCCTGCGCGCGTACGCCCGGCTGCGCTCGGCCTGACGCACCGCCGTCCCGCCCCGGGTGCCGTCCCACCGGACGGCACCCGGCCGCGGGCCGCGGCCAGCGCCGCGTACACCGTCGACCCGACCGCCAGACCGGCGCCCGCGCCGAAGCAGAACTCCGGGACGACCGACCGCTGCCGCCGCGCCAGCCGGTGCACCGCGCCGGCTGCCGTGGCCGCCACCAGACCCGCCACCACGGCCGGTCTCCGCTGCGGCGCCTGCGGCGGCGCCTCCCGGCGCACCCGGGCCCGCAGCACGGCCAGACCCAGCAGCGACGTCCCGTACTGCAGCACCGTGCAGAGCGGCAGCCCGGCCGCCACCGGCCGTTCCAGCACCGGGAACGCCCGCACCCCGGCGCGCCCGGGATGGGTGAACGAGTCCCAGACCACGTGGCTCGCCGCACCGACCGCCGCCGACAGCACGAACGCCCCGGCCCCGGCGGCACCGCGCGGCAGCGGCCCCTCCGCCGGCACCGGCAGCAGGCCGGTCAGCGGCTCGCGCAGCAGGCCGTGCCAGACCGCGGCCATCCCCGCCGCGATGCCCGCGTCCACGGTCGGCACGGCCCACCAGCGGTGCGTGAGCGCCCCGTACCGGTAGACGCCCGGCAGCAGCGAGTCGGCGAAGAACGGCACGTCGGGCGCCATCGCCCCCGCCACCAGCCCCGACGCCACCCAGACCCGACCGTCCCCCCGCCCGATCAGCGGCACCACCGCCGCAACATGGCTCAACGTGAACGGCATCCCCCCATCCTCCCCGCCGGGGTGCGGATCACGCACCCCGCAAGGGGCCCGGGAACCGCGCGCCCAGGGGGCGCGTGGGGGCACCTCCGGCCGAAGGCCGGGGGAGAACTGCGCGACCCGAATGGCGCGAACCCGCGGAATCGCGCCCACCCCGGGACCGCCCCACCACCCCGCACCCCTGCACGCCCGCCGCGTACCACCCCTCCCGCCCCCGCCGGCCCGCCATCATGGAACCGTCGGTCCGCGGCCCTCCCCGTCGACCGGGAGGCGGCCGGGCCCGCCCCCGGCCGTCTCCCGTCCATCCCCCGTCCTGCCCCTGTCCTGGCCCTGTCCTGCCCCGCAACCCCCCGGTCAGCCGGCCGTGGCGACCCCGACCGCGGCGGGCAGCCCCGCCTCCAGGTACCGCAGTTCGCCGTGCTCGCGCGCGTCGAGTGCGGCGGCGAGCCGCCGCAGCCGGGCGGCGGGCAGCAGCCCTGCTGCCTCGTCGAGGGTGACGAAGCGCCAGCTGCGCAGTTCGTCGGCCTGCAGCCGCAGCTGCTGCCGGGCCTCGGCACCGAGCCGCCCGCCGTCGTAGACGAGTCGCAGGCCGCCGCGGCGGGGGCCGGTCCGGGGCTCCCAGTCGACGGCGAGCAGCCGCAGTGCGTGGGCGTCGAGGTGGAGGCCGAGTTCCTCGGCGGTCTCCCGCAGGGCGGCGTCGGTCGGTGCCTCGCCGCGTTCGACGACTCCGCCGGGGAACTCCCAGGCGGGCTTGTAGACGGGGTCGACCAGCAGGACGCGGTCCTGTTCGTCGAAGAGCAGGACGGCGGCGGCGACGGTGTCGCCGGTCGGGTCTGCGCTCTGCACGATCGGGCAGCGTGCGGTGCCCTCCTCGACGAGCCGGACGAGCCTGCGGGCGGTCTGCTCGGGGGTGAGTCCGGTGGTGTCGACGAGCTGGGCGTCACGGGCGAGCCATCGTCTGGCCGCGCGGTAGGCGGGCAGGTGGTCCAGGCACCAGCGGCGGACGCGCTCGCTGCGTTCGGGGTCGCCGGGGCATTCGTCCCGGGCGGCTATCCGTTCCTGCAGGATCGTTTCGTCAGGGTCCAGCACGAAGTGGTGGACGGCGATCCCGCGGGAGGCGAGCGCCCCGAAGATCTCGTCGCGGTAGTCCTCGCGCAGCAGCGTCATGGGGACGACCAGCGGGCCCGGCACCTCGGCGAGCAGGGCCGCGGCGACCTCGGGCACCAGGCGCCGCCAGGAGGGGAGGTCCTGGTAGTCGGCGACCGGGGCGAGCCGGTCGGCGGGCAGCAGCCGGCAGAGTCCGGCGCCGACCAGTTCGGGGTCGAAGAGGAGGCTTCCCGGCAGGAGCTCCACGAGTTCCCGGCACGCGGAGGTCTTCCCCGCGCCGAACGTGCCATTGACCCAGACGATCACAGAGCATCCCCTGCCCTCGGCCCACCCCGGTGCCCCACGCACCGGGCGGCGGGAGTCCGTGCTGCGGCCCCCGCGCCACACCGGTGGTACCCGTACGGGCCGCCGTCCCATGCCTGGCGGCGCCCGGAAGCGTCGGCGTCCGGCCACCGGGCACATGCCGGGCGGGGCGGTCAGCCGCGTTCGAGCAGCTGCTTCTTGAGGACCTTGCCCATGGCGTTGCGGGGCAGTTCGTCCACCAGCACGACCCGCCGCGGGCGCTTGTGGACGGAGAGCCGCGCGGCGACGAAGTCGGTGAGGCCCTCGCCGGTGACCGGCCCGCCGGGGATCACGTAGGCGACCACGGCCTGGCCGAGGTCGTCGTCGGGCACGCCGACCACGGCGGCGTCGGCGACCTCGGGGTGGTCCCGCAGCGCGGCCTCGACCTCGCCGGCGCCGATCCGGTACCCGCCGCTCTTGATCAGGTCGAGGGAGGCCCGGCCGACGATCCGGTGGAAGCCGTCCGGGCCGATCACCGCGACGTCCCCGGTGCGGAACCAGCCGTCGGCCGTCCAGGCCTCCGCGTCGGCGTCGGGGCGGTTGAGGTAGCCGGCGAACAGCGTCGGCCCGGCGACCTGCAGCTCGCCGACGGACTCGCCGTCCGCGGGGACCTCGCCGCCGTCCTCGCCGACGAGCCGGGTGCGCACCCCGTCCAGCGGCAGGCCGACGCTGCCGGGGCGGCGCTCGCCGTCGGCGCGGGTGGAGACGGTGATCAGCGACTCGGTCATCCCGTAGCGTTCGATCGGCTCGTGGCCGGTCAGCTCGGCGAGGCGTTCGAAGACCGGGACGGGCAGCGGCGCGCTGCCCGAGACGAGCAGCCGGGCGCCGGACAGCGCCCGTGCGGCGGTGCCGTCCGCCGTCACCCGCGACCAGACGGTCGGCACGCCGAAGTAGAGGCTGCCGCGCGCGCCGGCGTACGCGCCGGGCGTGGGCCGCCCGGTGTGCACCAGGCGACTGCCGGTGCGCAGCGCGCCGAGCACCCCCAGCACCAGCCCGTGCACGTGGAAGAGCGGCAGCCCGTGGACGAGGATGTCGTCGGCCGTCCAGCGCCAGGCGTCGGCGAGGCCGTCCAGGCCGGCGGCGACGGCGGAGCGCGGGAGCACCGCACCCTTGGGCGCACCGGTGGTGCCCGAGGTGTAGAGGACGAAGGCGGGCCGCTCCGGCGCGGGCTCGGCGAAGGTCGCGCCGGAGCGCGCGCCGAGGTCCACGGGCACCGTCTCGACGTCCTCCGCCTGCTCCCCCGGCGGGACGGCCAGCAGCGTGGCGCCGGAGTCGCGGAGGATGTGGCTGCGCTCCTTCGGCCCGGAGTCGGGCGGCAGCGGCACCACGGGGACGCCGGCCAGCAGCCCGCCGACCACGGCCGCCACCGTCTCGGCGGTCGGCCGGGCCAGGACGGCGAGGGCGGGCGCCCCCGCGACCCGTTCGGCCACCGCGCCGGCCGCGCCGAGCAGTTCCTCCCACGACATCGCCCGGCCGTCGACCACCACCGCGTCGCCCCGGTCCCCGTGTCCGCCCTCAAGCGCCGTCAGCAGTCCCATGGTCCGGACTCTACGCGCCCCTCCGGGCCGGCACGCGGGGACGTCCCACGGCTCGGGACACCCCGTGGAAGGCCGGTGGAAGGCCACCGGAATGCCACCCGAAGGCCGGCGCGGGGCAGGCGGGAGGCAGGCGCGGCGAAGGGCGCGGCCCCCGGTCTCCCGGGTGCCGCGCCCTCGTGCGCCGTGCGTCGACCGGCCCTCGGATCAGCCCTTGCGGGCCTTCACCTCGGCGGTGAGCTGGGGCAGGACGGTGAACAGGTCGCCGACGACGCCGTAGTC
>NZ_JBEYFP010000077.1:0-18047 GCF_040634455.1 Kitasatospora sp. NPDC007106 | reverse complement strand
GCCGACCTCTCGGGTCGGCGGGGGCCCGTGCGTCCGTACGACGCGGGCGTCAGCCTGCGACGATCAGGGTGATCAGCGCGATCAGGCCGGCCACGGTCGGCACGATCACCCACCAGCACCAGCTGACGGTCACCTCGCCCTTGGCCTCGGGCCGGCCGGCGCACCGCTCGGCCAGCTCCTGCAGGTTCCCGACGACCTGGTCGGACCAGGCCCGGGTCGGGTCGTTCTCGCCCGGCCGCAGCGGCGCCGACGGCGTGCCGTCCTTGGCGACCCGCATCGCCCGGCGGCTCGCCGCCTTCCGCTGGCGGATCGACACCGGCACCGCCCAGACCTGGTACTTGTGCCCGCCGGCGAACAGCTCGACCGAGTACCCCGACCGCAGCCCCTCCACCTGCGACCACGGCGCGTGGACGCTGCGCAGCGGGTTGCGGACGAGCAGCCGGCGCTCGTTGGCGTACACCGCGGGGCGCAGCGTGTAGGCGATCACCGGGAAGACGAAGACCGGCGCGGCGGCGAGCGCCACCCAGGGCGTGCGGCCGGTGCCGGAGATCACGGCGTCGCCGATCAGCCAGGCGGCCACGGCGAGCAGCAGGACACCGGAGATGATGCCCGGGCCGGAGCGGTAGACGCGGTCGGCGTACTGCGGCTCCTCGGGGGCGGCGGGACCCGGGTGGGGCGTGCCGTCGGATTCGGTCATGGGGACGATTCTGCCGCATGGGACCCGTCCGCCCCAGGGACCCCGGCCGCCGGATTCCCCCGGGTCACGGCGGGCGCCGCCGGACCGGGGCCGGTTCGGCGGCGCGGCGCGGCGTGCGTCCGCCGCGCCGGGTCAGGGGGTGCGGCGGCGGAGGGTGGCCGCGCCGAGGCCGAGGGCCAGCAGCGCGCAGCCGGCGATCACCGCGAGGTCCGTGACCACCTCGCTGCCGACACCGCTGTGCACGGTGAGCCGGCCCATCGCGTCGACCGCGTACGAGAGCGGCATCACGTCGGAGGCCCAGCGCAGCACGTCCGCCATCTGCTCGCGGGGCACGAACAGGCCGCAGAGCAGGAACTGCGGCAGCAGCACGGCGGGCAGGAACTGCACGGCCTGGAACTCGGTGGCGGCGAACGCGGAGACCAGCAGGCCGAGTGCCATGCCGAGCAGGCCGTCGCCGACCGCGACGGCGAACAGCAGCCAGGTCGGACCGGCGACGTCGAGGCCGAGCAGGCCGATGGTCAGCGCGGAGGCGAGCGCCGCCTGGACGAGGGCGACCAGGCCGAAGGCGAGGGCGTAGCCGAGCAGCAGGTCCAGCTTGCCGAGCGGCATGGTGAGCAGCCGCTCCAGGGTGCCGGAGGTGCGCTCGCGCAGCATGGCGACCGAGGTGACCAGGAACATCACCAGCAGCGGGAAGACCCCGAGCAGGGCCGGTCCGATCCGGTCGAAGGTGTCCGGCTGCCCGTCGTACATGTAGCGCAGCAGGGTCAGCAGGACGCAGGGGACGACGAGCAGCATCGCGAGGGTGCGCGGGTCGTGGCGCAGCTGGGCGAGGACGCGGCGGGCGGTGGCGAGGGTGCGCCGGGTGTTCATCGGCCGGTCTCCACGGTGTCGGCGGTGCGGGGGGTGTCCTCGACCAGGCGGAGGAAGGCGCTGTCGATGTCGGCCGCCCCGGTGGCGGCGAGCAGGGCGGCGGGGGTGTCGTGGGCGAGCAGCCGGCCGTCGCGCATCAGCAGCAGGCGGTCGCAGCGGGTGGCCTCGTCCATGACGTGGCTGGAGACCAGCAGGGTGGCGCCCTCCTCGGCGAGGCCGCGGAAGAGCTGCCAGAGGTCCTGGCGCAGCACCGGGTCGAGGCCGACGGTGGGCTCGTCCAGGACGAGGAGCTCCGGGGCGCCGAGCAGGGCCGCGGCGAGCGAGACGCGGGCGCGCTGGCCGCCGGAGAGCCTCCCGGCGGGGTCGTTCTCGTGGCCGGTCAGGCCGACCTGGCGGATCACCCGGTCCGGGTCGCCCTTCGGTGCGCCGAGGACGGCGGCGAAGTAGGCGAGGTTCTCGGTGACGGTGAGGTCGGCGTAGACGGAGGGCGCCTGGGTGACGTAGCCGACGCGGTGGCGCAGCGCGGCGTCCCCGGCCGGGCGGCCGAGCACCTCGACGGTGCCGCCGGCGGTGCGCTGCACGCCGACGACCGAGCGGAGCAGGGTGGTCTTGCCGCACCCGCTGGGGCCGAGCAGTCCGGTGACCGATCCGCGCGGGATCTCCAGGTCGAGGCCGTGCAGGACGGGGCGGCCGCCGCGGACCACGGTGAGGCCGGCGGTCCGGATCGCGGGGCCGGGCCCCGCCTCAGAATTCATCATGCGATGAGTTTTGCGTTCCGCACCCCGGCCGTCAAGAGACCCGGCACGACGGCTCGGGGTGCCGCACGGTGTCGCTCGGGATGTCGCTCGGGATGTCGCGCGGTGGACCGGGGCGGCCCGGGGCGGCCCGGGCATGGACAACGGGCCCGCCGACCAGCAGGGTGGGCGCGTGACCGCACCGGACGCCCCCGCCCCGCCCTCCGACGACACCGCCGCCGACCCCACCGACGCCGCCCTGCCGACCGGGACCGACCGGGAGGCCCCCGGCACCGTGCGGGGGCTGCCGCTGCCGCAACTGCTGCTCGACCTGATCGCCGACGGCCGCTGGCGACACCCGGGCGACGAAGCACTCGCGGCCGCCCTGCCCTGGTTCGCCGACCCGGTGGAGCTGCTGCCCGACGTGGCGGCGGTGCGGCGCCAGTCCGCCTCGCTCGACGACCTCTCGGGCGAGGACCTCGGCCCGCTCTTCCGGCAGGCCCGCGGCAGCACCGCCGCCGACCCGGTCGAACTGCCGTGGCTGGACGCCGAACGGGCCGTACTCATCGCGGTCGCCCGCACCGCCGGGGACGACACCGCCCTCGCCCTCGACTACCGCACCGACCCGGCCGACCCCCGGGTGGTGGGCAGCGACATCTGGACCAACCCCCGCGAATACACCTGGCGGGTCGCCGCCCCCACCTTCACTGCCTTCGCCACCACCCTCGGCCTCCTGGAGCCGTAGAAAACCCCAGGGGGCGCGGGGAACTGCGCAACTCGGATACGGCTCACTGGCGAATCAGGGGCACCCCGATGCCGTCACGACGCCCGCTCCCGGACTGCGCAGTTCCGCCCCAGCCTTCGGCCGGGAGGTGCCCCAGCACCCCCGGCCTGCCTGCCCCCTCGGAGAGGAAGGCCTCAGGTCTCGACGAGGTACCCCTGGACCGCGCGGGCCAGCAGCGGCAGCAGGTCCTCGCCCGGGGCGGAGGCCAGCGGTTCGACGGCGATCACGTAGCGGGCCATGGCGAGGCCGAGGATCTGCGACATCACCAGTTCGACGCGGAGTTCCGGCTGCGGCACGTCGAGGCCGACGGCGACCCGGGAGACCACCTCGGTGACCATGAAGCCGCGCATCAGCGCGGCGACCTCCTCGGAGGCGGCGGCCGTCCGCAGGACGGCGAGCAGCCGGTCGCGGACGGTCGGCTGTTCCCACAGGGCGAGGACGAACCGGGCGACGCGTTCGCCGACCTGCGCGCGGTCGCCGGCCAGTACCTGGTCGACGATCAGCCGCGGGTCGACGGGGAATTCCAGGGCGGCCAGGAAGAGCTTGTCCTTGCTGCCGAAGTAGTGGTGCAGCAGGGCGGCGTCGACGCCGGCGGCCCGGGCGATCGCCCGCATGCTCGCCTTCTGGTAGCCGAGGGCGGCGAACTCGGCCCGGGCGGCCTCCAGCACCGTCCGCCGGGTGTCCGCGCCGCCGGGGCGCCGGCCGGTCTTCTTGCGGGGTGCGGGCTGTTCGGCTGCGGAGGTCACCAGGGCATTCTTCCCGGCCCTCGGGGGCGTCCGGGGGCGGTGGGGCGCCACATCTCGGTCCGGCATCGAAAACAGCCCCTCCCTAGCGGATCGCTACGCGCGTAGATATGCTGGTCTGGTGACTATGTCCACTCTTGCAGCCCACGCCCCCGGCGCTGCGGGCAGCGGCCTCGCGGACGTCGCGGCGTCCGAGGCCTCGCTCCGCCGCTTCCTGCACGGCCTGCCCGGCGTCGACCAGGTCGGCCTGGAGGCTCGCGCCGCCACCCTCGGCACCCGTTCGATCAAGACCACGGCGAAGGCGTACGCCATCGACCTGGCGATCTCGATGATCGACCTGACCACGCTGGAAGGCGCGGACACGGTCGGCAAGGTGCGCTCGCTGTGCACCAAGGGCCGGAACCCCGACCCGTCCGACCCGACGGCTCCGCGGGTCGCGGCGATCTGCGTCTACCCGGACATGGTCGCCACCGCCAAGGAGGCGCTGCGCGGCACCGACATCCAGGTCGCCTCGGTCGCCACCGCCTTCCCGGCCGGCCGCGCGGCCCTGCCGGTGAAGCTCGCCGACACGGTGGACGCGGTCGCCGCCGGCGCCGACGAGATCGACATGGTGATCGACCGCGGCGCCTTCCTGTCCGGGCGCTACCTGGACGTCTTCAACGAGATCACCGCGGTCAAGGAGGCCTGCCGGCGTCCCGACGGCACCTCCGCCCACCTCAAGGTGATCTTCGAGACCGGCGAGCTGCAGACGTACGACAACGTCCGCCGCGCCTCCTGGCTGGCGATGCTGGCCGGCGCGGACTTCATCAAGACGTCCACCGGCAAGGTCGCGGTGAACGCCACTCCCCCGGTGACCCTGCTGATGCTGGAGGCGGTCCGCGACTTCCGCGCCGCGACCGGCGTGCAGATCGGCGTGAAGCCGGCCGGCGGCATCAAGACCACCAAGGACGCCATGAAGTACCTGGTGATGGTCAACGAGACGCTGGGCGACGACTGGCTGAGCCCGCACTGGTTCCGCTTCGGCGCCTCCAGCCTGCTCAACGACCTGCTGATGCAGCGCCAGAAGCTGACCACCGGACGGTACTCCGGCCCTGACTACGTGACGGTGGACTGAGACAGATGGCCAAGAACACCAAGAAGACCGACGCGCCCGTGGCGCAGGCCCCCCGCGGCGGCCTCTTCACCTACGCCCCCGCCCCGGAGTCCCCGGCCGCGGCCGGCGACATCGCGACCTCCTACGGCCACTTCATCGGCGGCGAGTTCGTCGACTCCTCCGGCAGCGAGGCGCTGAAGACCGTCAACCCGGCCACCGAGCAGGTGCTGGCGGAGTTCGCGCAGGGCACCGGGGAGGACGTCGACCGCGCGGTCGCCGCCGCCCGCAAGGCCTTCGCCGACTGGTCGGCGCTGCCGGGCAGCGAGCGCGCCAAGTACCTGTTCCGGATCGCCCGGATCGTCCAGGAGCGCTCCCGCGAGCTGGCCGTGCTGGAGTCGATCGACAACGGCAAGCCGATCCGCGAGACCCGCGACTTCGACGTGCCGATGGTCGCCGCGTGGTTCTTCTACTACGCGGGCTGGGCGGACAAGCTGGACTACGCGGGCTACGGCCCCAACCCGCGGCCGGTCGGCGTCGCCGCACAGGTCATCCCGTGGAACTTCCCGCTGATGATGCTGGCGTGGAAGATCGCCCCGGCGCTGGCCACCGGCAACACGGTCGTCCTCAAGCCGGCCGAGACCACCCCGCTGACCGCGCTGCGCTTCGCCGAGATCTGCCGCCAGGCGGGCCTGCCGAAGGGCGTCGTCAACATCGTCACCGGCGACGGCCGCACCGGCGCCGCGCTGACCGCCCACCCGGACGTGGACAAGGTCGCCTTCACCGGCTCCACCCCGGTCGGCCGCTCGATCGCCCGGCAGCTGGCCGGCACCCGCACCAAGCTCTCGCTGGAGCTCGGCGGCAAGGCCGCGAACATCGTCTTCGACGACGCGCCGATCGACCAGGCCGTCGAGGGCATCGTCAACGGCATCTTCTTCAACCAGGGCCACGTCTGCTGCGCGGGCTCCCGGCTGCTCGTCCAGGAGTCGGTCCAGGACGAGTTCCTGGAGGCGCTCAAGCGCCGGATGTCGACCCTGCGGGTCGGCGACCCGCTGGACAAGAACACCGACATCGGCGCCATCAACTCCTCGGCGCAGCTGTCCCGGATCACCGAGCTGACCGACGCCGGCGAGGCCGAGGGCGCCGAGCGCTGGTCGCCCTCCTGCGACCTGCCGGGCACCGGCTACTGGTTCCGCCCGACCCTGTTCACCGGCGTCTCGCAGGCCCACCGGATCGCCCGTGAGGAGATCTTCGGCCCGGTGCTGTCGGTGCTGACCTTCCGCACCCCCGCCGAGGCGGTCGAGAAGGCCAACAACACCCCGTACGGCCTCTCCGCCGGCATCTGGACGGAGAAGGGCTCGCGCATCCTGTGGACGGCGAGCCGGCTCAAGGCCGGTGTGGTCTGGGCCAACACCTTCAACAAGTTCGACCCGGCCTCGCCGTTCGGCGGCTACAAGGAGTCGGGTTACGGCCGCGAGGGTGGCCGACACGGTCTGGAGGCCTACCTCGATGTCTGATGTGGCACTGCGTCTTGACGTCCTCAAGACCTACAAGCTGTACGTCGGCGGGAAGTTCCCGCGGTCCGAGAGCGGGCGGGTGTACGAGGTGACCGACTCCAAGGGCCAGTGGCTCGGCAACGCCCCGCTCGGCACCCGCAAGGACACCCGGGACGCCGTCGTGGCCGCGCGCGCCGCGGTCAAGGGCTGGTCCGGCACCACCGCGTACAACCGCGGCCAGGTGCTGTACCGGGTCGCCGAGATGCTGCAGGGCCGCCGCGAGCAGTTCGCCGCCGAGGTCGCCGCCGCCGAGGGCCTGGGCGTCAAGAAGGCCGCCTCGCTGGTGGACGCCGCGATCGACCGCTGGGTCTGGTACGCGGGCTGGACGGACAAGGTCGCCCAGGTCGCCGGCAACGCCAACCCGGTCGCCGGCCCGTACTTCAACCTGTCGACGCCCGAACCGACCGGTGTGGTCGGCGTGCTGGCGCCGCAGGCCGGCCACGGCTTCTCCTTCCTCGGCCTGGTGTCGGTGATCGCCCCGGTGATCGCCACCGGCAACACCGCCGTGGTCGCGGCCGCCGCCGAGGCGCCGCTGCCGGCGCTGTCGCTGGGCGAGGTGCTCGCCACCTCCGACCTGCCCGGCGGTGTGGTCAACGTGCTGTCCGGCCGCACGGCCGACATCGCCCCCACGCTGGCGTCCCACCAGGACGTCAACGGTCTCGACCTGACCGGCGCGGTGCACCAGGACGGTCCGGGCTCGCCCGCCGCCCTGGAGGCCGCCGCCGCCGAGACCCTCAAGCGCGTCCTGCGGCCGGCCGCCGACCCGGCCGCCGCGGACTGGACCCAGCAGCCGGGCACCAAGCGGCTGACCTCCTTCCTGGAGACCAAGACGGTCTGGCACCCGATGGGCATCTGACCACCGGGCCGCGACGAAAGTGGGATCCGCACCCTCCCGACCGGGGGTGCGGGTCCCACTTTCGTCGTTGCGGGTTCCGGCCGGTCGGCGGGCAACTGGCCGGGCCCCTCCGCGAGTCCAACCGGGCAGGAACGACCGGAAGGACGAAACGATGTGGGAGTTGGCCGCCGACCTGGCGGTTCTGTTCGGGGACGGGCCGCTGCGGGCGCTGCGCGCACGGCGGGCGCGCCGGCGGCTGATGGCCGGACTGCCGACCCGCATCCCGTGCTCGGTGCGCTCCGAGCGCCCGGGCTGGCCGGCCGCGTTCGAGAACGGGAGCCTGCTGTTCACCCCGGGCCGGCCCACCGCCGCCTTCGGCTCCCGCCGGCACCCGTGGCTGGAGTTCGGGCTCGGCGGTGAGCACCGCGACCCGGAGCCGGCGGACTGGTTCGACCAGGACTGGGCGGCCACCGGCTACCTGCCGCCGGACGGCGGCGCGGCGGTGTTCGTCCAGGTGCACAGCCGTTACCTGGTGACCACCCGGCTCGCCCTGGGCGGCCCGGTGGACGGGTCGGTCTGACGGCGCCCCCCGGAGGTCCGTGTGAGATTGGCCCGGGGGCGTCCCGGCGGTACCGGTGAACGCCGGTGATGCGTCAGACTGGTGTCCCGTGAGTGACACCCCGCTGAACCCGGCGCCGATCCAGCGCGCCCGCGTCATCCTGCTGTCGGGACCCTCCGGATCGGGGAAGTCCTCCCTCGCCGAGCGCACCGGCCTGCCCGTGCTCCAGCTCGACGACTTCTACAAGGACGGCGACGACCCGACGCTGCCGCAGCTGCCGGACGACGGCGGCACGGACTGGGACTCGCCCGCCTCCTGGCACGCCGAGCAGGCGATGGCGGTCATCCGGGCGCTGGTCGAGGACGGCCGTGCGGACGTCCCGGTGTACTCGATCCCGGACAACGGCCGGGTGGGGGTCCGCCCGTTCGACCTAGGCGGCGCGGCCGCGTTCGTCGCGGAGGGCATCTTCGCCGCCGAGCTGGTCGGCCGCTGCGAGGCCGAGGGGCTGCTCGGCGACGCGCTGTGCCTGCGCAACCGCCCGTCCACCACGGCCTGGCGGCGCTTCCGCCGGGACGTCCGCGAGGGCCGCAAGTCGGTGCCCTACCTGCTGCGGCGCGGCTGGCGGCTGATGCGTGCCGAGCGCGGCATCGTGTCCCGCCAGACCGCCCTCGGCGCGCACGCCTGCGCCGGCCCGGAGGCCGAGCGGCGGGTGCGTGCGGTGGCGGACGTCCGGCCGGTCCGCGTCGCGGCCTGACCGGGCGCCCGGGGAGCCGCACCGGTCAGGGCGCCGTACCGGTGAGCACCGGCCCGGCCTCGGCCCGGTCGGCCTGCTGCAGCGCGGAGTGGTGCCGGCTGTAGCCGAGGTAGACGGCCACGGCCAGGGCCAGCCACACCGCGAACAGCAGCCAGGTGTCCGCCGGCAACCCGTACAGCAGGTAGCCGCAGAAAGCGACGGACAGCAGGGGCACCACCGGGTGGCCGGGCACCCGGAAGCCGCGCTCCAGGTCGGGGGCGGTGCGCCGGAGGATCAGCACGCCCAGGGAGACCACGGCGAAGGCGACCAGGGTGCCCAGACTGGTCAGGTCGGCGAGGACGTCCAGCGGGACGACGGCGGCGAGCACCGCGACCAGGGCGCCGACGACGGCGGTGCCGGCGACCGGGGTGCCGCTGCGCGGGCCGACCCGCCGGAACAGCTCCGGCAGCATGCCGTCCCGGCTCATCGTGTACAGGATCCGGGTCTGCCCGTAGAGGACCACGAGGACGACGCTGACGATGGAGAGCACGGCGCCGGCCGAGAGCAGCAGCCCGGGCCAGCCCGCCCCGGTCACCCGGGTGAGGATCGCCGACAGGCCGGCCTCCTGCCCGCCGAAGGCCGTCCACGGCTGGGCGCCGACACCGACCAGGGCGACCAGCACGTACACGGCGGTGACCACCAGCAGCGCGCCGACGATCGCCAGCGGCAGCGTGCGGCGGGGGTTCTTCACCTCCTCGCCGGCGGTGGAGACGGCGTCCAGGCCGATGAAGGAGAAGAACACCGTGGAGGCGGCGGCGCCGATCCCGGCCGTGCCCATCGGCGCGAACGGGTGCAGGTTGGCGGCGTGGAACCCGGTCGCGCCGACCACCACGAAGAGCGCCAGCACGGCCAGCTTGACCAGCACCATCACGGTGTTGACCAGCGCGGACTGCTTCGCCCCGCGGACCAGCAGCAGGCAGCAGAGCAGCACCAGGACGGCGCCGGGCAGGTTGACCCAGCCGCCGGCGCCGGGCGGGGCCGCGATCGCCTGCGGCAGCTGGAAGCCGAACAGCCGCTCGGTGAGGTCGTTGAGGTACTGGCCCCAGCTCACCGCGATCGCCGCGCCGGAGACGGCGTACTCCAGCAGCAGGCACCAGCCGACCGCGTAGCCGGCGAACTCGCCCAGGGTGGCGTAGGCGTAGGAGTACGAGGAGCCGGAGACCGGCACGGCGGAGGCGAGTTCGGCGTAGCACAAGGCGGTGAGGGCGGCGGTGACGGCGCCGATCACGAAGGAGAGCACGACGGCCGGGCCGGCCTCCGGCACCGCCGAGTCCAGGGTGAAGAAGATCCCGGTGCCGATGGTGGCCCCGATGCCGATCATGGTGAGCTGGAACAGGCCGACGGTGCGGCGCAGTTCGCCGCCGCCCTGGAGGGCACCGACCGGCTTGCGTCTGAGGAGTTGCCGGCGGAGCGTCACGTCCGATGCCATGGTGGACCTCTCGTACGGGGGTGGGGGGTCGGGTCAGTCCAGGTCGCGGCGGAGTAGGTCGCCGTACGTCTCCCGGCGCACCACGGCGCGGTGGCGGCCGTCGCGGCAGAAGACGACCGGGGGCCGGCGGGCGCCGTTGTAGTTGTTGCCGAGCGCGTAGGTGTACGCGCCGGTGACGGGGACGGCGATCAGGTCGCCGGGGCGGGGGTCGCGCAGCGGGACGCCCGCACTGAGCACGTCGCCGGACTCGCAGTGCCGGCCGACCAGCCGGACGGGCCCGCCGCCGCCCACCCGGGTGGCCACGGTGGCCTCGAACCGCTGCTGGTAGAGCGAGACTTCGAGGTTGTCGCCCATGCCGCCGTCGACCGCGACGAAGGTCGGGCGGCCGTGCTTGACGGTGACCACCCGGTAGAGCGAGACGCCTGCCTCGGCGGTCATCGAGCGGCCGGGCTCGATCAGGATGCGGGCGGCAGCGGGCAGGGTGCCGCGGGCGCTGTCGACGAGGGCGTCGAGGTACTCGTCCACGCTCGGCGGGCTGTCCCGGTACGTGTAGCGGGCGCCGAGGCCGCCGCCGAGGTCGTAGACGTCGAACGTGCCGAGCCCGGCGACCGCCTCGACGGCCTGCTCGAACGGCTTGGTGTCCATGATCTGCGAGCCGACGTGCACGTGGACGCCGTCCAGGCGCAACCGGTCGCTGCCACGCAGCCGGGCGATCGCCTCGCGGGCCTCGGGCAGCAGCAGCCCGAACTTGGAGCCGGCCTGGCCGGTGGAGACGGCCTCGTGGGTGTCCGGGCGGATGTCGGGGGTGACCCGGACGAGGACGCCCTGCTCGCGGCCGGGCCGTTCGGCGAGGATCAGCTCCAGACGGTCGATGTCGTCGAAGTTGTCGACCACGATCAGCCCGGCACCGGCGTCGACGGCCATCCGCAGTTCCTCGGAGGTCTTGGCGTTGCCGTGCACGACCAGGCCGGCCGGGTCGGCTCCGCCGGCCACGGCGAGGGTCAGTTCGCCGCCGCTCGCCACGTCGATGCCGAGGCCCTCCTCGGTGAGGGCCCGGTAGACGGCGGTGCACGGGAAGGCCTTGGAGGCGAAGGTGACCCGGGAGTTCGGCCAGCGGGCGGCGAGGCCGTCGGCGTACGCGCGGGCCCGGGCGCGCAGGGCGCCCTCGTCCACGATCAGCGCCGGGGTGCCGTACGTCTCCGCGAGTTCGGCCACCGGACAGCCGGCGATCACCAGGGCGCCGTCGTCGTCGAGTTCGGTGCCGGGCGGGAAAAGGCCGATCAGCTGGTCCTGCATGGTGCCCCTTCCGGGGGTGGGCTGCGGTGCACAGCCATCGTGGCGGCGGCCCGGGCGGACGTCTTTGGCGCAATCGCCTAGGGTCGGGACATGGATGATGCGCAATCGCCAATGGAGGGCACGAGCGAGGAGCTGTTCGCGCTGGCCAACGCCATCGCCGCGGTGACCGGCGGATCGGTGGCGGTCGAGGATCTGGACCGGCGGGTGCTCGCCTACTCCGCGCTGCCCGACCAGCGGATCGACGAGCTCCGGCGGCGCGGCATCCTGGAGCGCCGGGTGCCGGACCAGGCCGAGCAGCCGGCCCAGTACCGGGAGGTGCTGGCCGCGCCCGGCGTGATGCGGCTGCCGACCCTCGCCGAGGACGAGCTGCCCCGGGCTGCCGTGGCGATCCGGGCGGGCGACCTGCCGCTCGGCACCATCTGGGCGATCGAGGGCCCGGACGGCCTGGACCCGGCCGGCGAGCGGGCGATGCGCGACGGCGCCCGGCTGGCCGCGCTGCACATCCTGCGCCGCCGCAGCGCACAGGAACTGGAACTGCGGGCGCGGGAGGACGGACTGCGCGACGCACTGCACGGCGGCGGGCGCACCGCGGACCTGCGGTACGCGCTGGGGCTGCCGGAACGGCCGCGGCTGGTGCTGGTCGGGCTGACCCCGCTGCGGCTGCCGGCCGACGAGCCGCCCTCGGTGGTGCGGCTCGCCGCGGCGGCGGCGCGGCACTGGGCAGCCGTGCACGGGGAGGCGGCGGTGGCCGCCGTCGGCCGGACGGTCTACGTGCTGCTCGCCGAGGTCGGACCGGCGGCCGCGCGCCGGCTGGCGGAGCAGGCGGTGGCGGCGCTCGGGCCGAGCGGCGGCGGGCTGGTGCGGGCCGCCGTGAGCCGGCCGGCGGAGGATCTGGAGGCGGTGCCGGCGCTCCGGGCCGAGGTGGACGACGTACTGCGGGTGATCTCCGCGGATCCCGGGTGCGCCGCGGTCGCCAGCCTGACCGACGTCCACGCCCGGGTGCTGCTGGCCAAGGTCGCCGACGAGCTGGCCCGGCGCCCGGAGCTGCGGCACCCGGCGGTGGAGGCGATGCTGGCGCACGACCGGGAGCACCGCACGGAGTACGCCCGGTCGGTGGCGGCGTGGCTGGACGCCGTGGGCTCGGTGGCGACCGCGGCGGAGCGGGTCGGCGTACATCCGAACACGCTGAAGTACCGGCTGCGGCGGGCCGGGCAACTGTTCGGCCTGGACCTGGAGCACCCGGACGACCGGCTGTCGGCCTGGCTCCAGCTGCGGCTGGCGCTCTGAGCGTGCCCGGGCGGACGCACAGGAGCCCGGTGCCTCTCCCCGGCACCGGGCTCCTGCTGTTGCGGGGCTGCGGGCTTCCCCCGTCGGCGGCCACTCCCCCGAGTAGGCCATCCGCGCTTCCGCGACCCCTTCACCCGTCCCCCGACGGGAGTCCTGTGGTGTGCGGTCAGGCGACCAGCTCGCCGAAGGCGTGCACGGTGTCGCCCGTCCGGTTGAGCTGCTCGTCGTCGCGCAGCCGGCGCAGCGCGCGCCAGATGCTGCTCTTGACGGTGCCGACGCTGATGCCGAGGATGTCGGCGATCTCCGGGTCGGTGCGGCCCTCGTAGTAGCGGAGCACCAGCATGGTCCGCTGGTTCTCCGGCAGCTTGGCCAGCGCCTGCCAGAGCACGGTGCGCAGCTCGGTGCCGCCCATCGCGTCGGTGTCGCCGGCCGTCTCCGGCAGCTCCTCGGTCGGGTACTCGTTGACCTTGCGGCGCCGCCAGGCGGAGATGTGCAGGTTGGTCATGGTGCGGCGGAGGTAGCCCCCGACCGCGGCCTTGTCGGCGATCCGGTCCCAGGCGCGGTAGGTGCTGAAGAGCGCGCTCTGCAGCAGGTCCTCGGCCTCGTAGCGGTCACCGGTGAGGTGGTACGCGGTGGCGTACAGGGAGGCGCGGCGCTCGCGCACGTATGCGGTGAACTCCGCGATGCGGTCCGCCGCCTCGGGCGAGCACTCCCCCTGCGCGCCTCCCTGTCGACCGTCCTCGGCACCGGCCGCCGCGGGGGTGAGCCGCAGCAGCGTGGTGCCTGCGGCCTGGCGGGCGTCCGGCTCCCCCGAGCCGGTGCCGCGCAGGCCTTCCCCCGTCGGGATGGCCCGACCCTGACCCACCGGGAGGATCCCCCGGAGCGTCATGGTCGAGCTGCTGTCGGCCGCGTTCCCCCGGTGGCCGATCCCGTACAGCTCCCCCCCGTGCCCGCCGCCGTTGGGGCGGTGGGCTCCGGTGCGGTGTGCGCACCCCCGTACGATCACGGCACCGGAAGTCTCGTCGGTCCGCACCTCGTACCTGGTCCGCGGGTTCGCGGTCGAACGCGCTGCGCGGACGGCCGCGTTGCGGGTCAGAAGCGTTGCGTTCATCGTGCGCCCCCATGGTCGGTACGTGCGGTTCCCCGTCGCCGTTCCTCCCGGTTCTCACCCGGTCGTTCCCGGCGACAAGGAAAATCCTGCCCGCCCGTCGTCATGGCGGTGTCCGCCGACTGTCACAGGGCTGTCACAGCGCCCGGGGCGTCCGGGCACACCGCTGTCACACCCGCCCGGACGCCCGAACCGGCGCCTCCGGTTCCCGCGACCGTTCAGCAACCACCCGGGTGGGTGATCTGTGGCCCCGGGTGGGCCAGAATGAGCCCGTGCCTTTCCTGCTTCTGATCGAGGACGACGACGCCATCCGGACCGGCCTCGAACTCGCCCTCACCCGCCAGGGCCACCGCGTGGCCACCGCTGCCTCGGGCGAGGACGGCCTGAAGCTGTTCAAGGAGCAGCGTCCGGACCTCATCGTCCTGGACGTCATGCTGCCCGGCATCGACGGCTTCGAGGTGTGCCGTCGCATCCGCCGGACCGACCAGCTGCCGATCATCCTGCTCACCGCGCGCTCCGACGACATCGACGTGGTGGTGGGCCTGGAGTCCGGCGCCGACGACTACGTCGTCAAGCCGGTC
Organism: Kitasatospora sp. NPDC007106; assembly: GCF_040634455.1. Classification (NCBI taxonomy): domain Bacteria; kingdom Bacillati; phylum Actinomycetota; class Actinomycetes; order Kitasatosporales; family Streptomycetaceae; genus Kitasatospora; species Kitasatospora sp. NPDC007106. The sequence goes on along the minus strand of NZ_JBEYFP010000077.1, from coordinate 3,685 downwards.
CAGCCGCGCGTCCTGGACGCCCGGATCCGGGCCGTGCTGCGCCGGGGAGAACGCGAGTCCTCGGACTCCTCCACCTACGGCAGCCTGGTCATCGACCGCTCGGCGATGACCGTCACCAAGGACGGCCAGGACCTGCAGCTCACCCCGACCGAGCTGCGGCTGCTGCTGGAGCTGAGCCGCCGGCCCGGCCAGGCGCTGTCCCGGCAGCAGCTGCTGCGGCTGGTGTGGGAGCACGACTACCTGGGCGACTCCCGGCTGGTGGACGCCTGCGTGCAGCGGCTGCGGGCCAAGGTCGAGGACGTGCCGTCCGCGCCGACGCTGATCCGCACCGTGCGCGGGGTCGGCTACCGGCTCGACCCGCCGATGCAGTGACCGCCCCGGCCGACCGCCTGTTCCCGTTCCCGTCTGTGAGACCTGTTGACTGACCCCCAGACCCCGCCGCGCCGCCGCCGTCCCTGGCGGCGGCTGCGCTCGCTCAGGGTCCGCCTGATCGCCGTGTTCGCCGCGGTCGCGCTGATCACCGCGGTGTCGGCGTCCGGCATCGCGTACTGGCTGAACCGCGACGCCGTCCTCAAGCGCGCCCAGGACACCGCGCTGAACGACTTCCGGGTGTCGCTGACCCGGAACGTCTCCGACCTGCCGCTGGAGTCCACCTGCCCGGAACTCGCCTACCTGGCGCAGCAGGTGGCCTCGTCCGGGCTCAACTACGACGTGGTGGTGACCGATCCGGCGCAGCCGGGGTGCGCGGTCTCCACCGACCCGTCGCGGTTCACCCTGCAGGACGTGCCGCAGGCGCTGCAGCGGGCGGTGGCCGCCCAGCGGGAGGTCGGCGCGGGCAACCAGTACCCGTACCACCTGTACTGGCAGCGGGTGAACCTGGGCAACCGGCCGTTCCTGGTCGGCGGGACGAAGGTGGTGCCCTCCGGCCCGACGGCGTACATGTTCAAGTCGCTGGAGGACGAGCGGGCCGATCTCAACACGCTGGGCTGGTCGCTGGCGATCGCCACGCTGCTGGCGCTGATCGGCTCGGCGCTGCTGGCGCAGGCCGCCTCCTCGACCGTGCTGCGGCCGGTGCGCCGGCTCGGCGAGGCCGCCCGGCGGCTCGGCGAGGGCAAGCTGGACACCCGGCTGGAGGTCGAGGGCGGCGACGAACTCGCGGACCTCGCCCGGACGTTCAACCGCACCGCGGAGTCGCTGTCGCACCAGGTCGAGGAGTTGAGCGCCCGCGAGGCGCAGAGCCGCCGCTTCGTGGCCGACATGTCGCACGAACTGCGCACCCCGCTCACCGCGATGACCGCCGTCACCGACATCCTGGAGGACGAGGCGGACTCGCTGGACCCGATGATCGAGCCCGCGGTGCGCCTGGTGGTCAGCGAGACCCGGCGGCTGTCCGACCTGGTGGAGAACCTCATGGAGGTGACCCGCTTCGACGCCGGCACCGCCAAGCTGGTCGCCGACGAGGTGGACATAGCCGACCTGATCATGTCCTGCATCGACGGCCGGGCCTGGTACGACGCCGTCGAGGTGGACGCGCCGCGCGGCATCCGGCTGATGGCCGACCCGCGCCGGCTGGACGTCGTCTTCGCGAACCTGATCGGCAACGCCCTCAAGCACGGCGGCTCTCCCGTCCGGGTCGTCGTCCGGCAGGAGGGCGACCGGGTGGTCGTCGAGGTCCGCGACAGCGGGCCGGGCATCCCCGAGGAGGTGCTGCCGCACGTCTTCGACCGCTTCTACAAGGCCGACAAGGGGCGGGCCCGCTCCGAGGGCAGCGGCCTCGGGCTGTCCATCGCGATGGCCAATGCACAGATCCACGGCGGCACCATCACGGCCGCCAACGGGGAAAGCGGCGCGGTCTTCACCCTGACCCTGCCGCACACCCCACCCAGCCAGGAGGACGCACAGTGAGCGCGGTACGGAGGGCGGCGGCACTGGTCCTGCTGGCCGGAGCCGCCGCCGGCTGCGGCATCCGGCCGACGGCGGTCCCGGTGGACGCCGGGGCGCCCGCCAGCCGCACGGCCTGCCCGAGCCCCGTGCAGGTGCCGCGGGCGGCCACGCCGACGGCGGCCTCGCCGGCCCCGACCGGCGCGCCGTCCGTCGCGGCGAAGAGCCCGGCGCCGCTGTTCAGCGTCACGCCGACGCCGAGCGCTTCGGCCTCGCACTGCCCCTGAGCCGCCCGGGCCGGGGCGGTGGAACCGTCCGCGGCCGAGACCGCGTCCACCCGGTTGTGCACCGACATGGCACCACCACCCGCACCGGCGCAGCGGCCGGGGACGACCCGATCGAGGACACCGGGCCGACCGGTCGGACCCAGCCGCCGGAGGCCTGCCGCACGCTGCGGACGACCGCACGGCTCCTGCTGGCCGGCTATGCGGTGCTGCTCGCCTGGCTGGTGCTGACGCCCAACGCGGTGAACTGGACCTACCCGGCCAACCTGACCCCGCTGGCCTCCGTCGACCGGGCGCTCGCGCTCGGCGGCTACGCCGGGGCCCGGCAGCTCGCGGCCGGCATCCTGCCGCTCGCCCCGTTCGGGGTGCTGCTGCCGATCGCGGTCGGCCGGCTGCGCACTCCCGTGCTGCCGTCCTTCCTGCGCACCGTCGGCGGGGCCGCCCTGCTGGCGACCGGGCTGGAGATCCTGAAGAGCTGGACCCCGGGCCACGTGCTGAACGTCGACGACATCATCCTCGGCACGGCCGGTGCGGCCGCCTGCCACCTGCTGCTGGTGCCGGCCGCCCGCGCCCTGCTCCGGCTGCGGGCCCGCCGCCGGCGCCGCGCCGCCCTCCCGGCCGCGCAGCCGCACCACCGCACCTACGAACTCGCCTCCCCGGCCTCCCCGCTGGGCCGCCTCACCACCCCGGGCAGCCCCACCGTCCGGTGACACCCGCGCGGCACGGCCGGCGGCCGCGTCCCGGTAACCCCGCTCCCGCGCCGCGGACCCGCCGCCGGCAGAGCCCACGCGGCCGCCCGCGACCCGGCGCCACGCCTTGGTTCCGAACCCGGACGAGCTGCCCCCGCGGGCCCGTGCGAGCGAACTCGGCTGCCACCCAGGCCCGGCAGCACCGTTTCCCCACCGTGGACCTGCCGCCGACGGCGCCCACAGAGCTGTCCGCGACACGGCAACACGTCGGCGCCCGGGCCCGTGCGAGCGGACTCGACTCCGGCCCGGCCCGGTAACGCCGCTCCCGCGCCGCGGACCCGCCGCCGGCGGAGCCCACGCAGCCGCCCGCGACCCGGCAAGCCGTTGCTCATGGGCCCGAATGCGCCTCCCCCACGGGCCCGTCGGCACCGCCGGCCGGCTGTGCGTCTCGGGGGCGGCCCTGAGGGCGACCCTGAGAGCGGCGTCCGCCGCCCCGGTGAGAGGTCAGGGGCGTGGATCACTATCGGGGCTGACGTTTCCGGCGGCCCGGCCGAGCACGATGGACACATGCCCGCCGGACGGACCGGACCGGGCCCGCGACCCGGGAGTCACCCCATGAGCACGCTCGCCCGCCCCCGCCACAACCGCGTCATCGCCGGCGTCTGCGCCGGGCTGGCCAAGCGCTTCGGCCTCGCCCCGTGGACCGTGCGGATCATCTTCCTGCTGTCCTGCCTGCTGCCCGGCCCGCAGTTCCTGATCTACCTGGCGCTCTGGCTGCTGCTCCCGCAGGAGCCGTGAGGCACGGCGAAGGGCCGCCCCCGCACCGCGGGG
>NZ_JBEYFP010000076.1:0-18071 GCF_040634455.1 Kitasatospora sp. NPDC007106 | reverse complement strand
TACCGCGACCACCGATAACTACAACTAATCAAAAACAATCTTTCACTACACGAATCTATTCAGATCTGTGCGTTGTGCCCGTGGACGGTGGGCCGCCGGCCCCTTGCCTACTGGGCCGTCGGGCTGCCGGAGGCCGGGGCCGAGGCGGTGCGGGAGGCGGATTCGGTGGAGCCGGCCGAGGCGGACGGGGTGCCGCTGCCGGTGGGCGTGCCGGAGCCCGACGGGGTGCCCGAGCCGGACGGCGTGCCCGAGCCGGACGGCGTGCCGCTGCCGGTGGGCGTGCCGGAGCCGGTCGGGGTGCCGGTGGCGGGCGGCGGGGTGGGCTTGGTCGGGGTGGGCTGGGTGGGCCGCGGCGGCAGGGTGGTCGGCTTGGCCGGGGCGATCCGCGAGGCGCCGACGGTGACCTGCGGCACCTTCCAGTCGCCGCCCTTGTCGTCGGCGGCCGAGTCCGGGTCGGGCCGGACGGCGCCGAGGATCGGCATCGCGCCGATCTTGGAGACCTTGACCACGTCGCCGGTGTGCGGCGCCTGCACGATCAGGCCGCCGCCGATGTACATGCCGATGTGGGTGGCGCCGCCGAAGTAGACCACGAGGTCGCCGGGGCGGATCTGGTTCAGCGGGACGTGCTTGAGCTGCGCCCACTGTTCCTGGCTGGTGCGCGGGATCGGCTTGCCGGCGTTCAGCCAGGCCTGCGAGGTGAGGCCGGAGCAGTCGAAGACGTCCGGGCCGTCGCCGCCCCAGACGTAGTCCTTGCCGAGTTGCTTGAGCGCCCAGGCGACCGCCTTGCGGCCGGCCTCGGAGGGGGTGCGCTCGCCCTTGCCGAGCGCACCGGAGGCGAGGAAGGCGAGCTGGGCCTCGTCGGCCTGCTGCCGCTCCAGTGCCTCCAGTTCGCTGCGCTGGGCGCCGGTGAGCGAGCCGACCATGTCCTCGACGGCGGCGAGTCGCTTGGCCACGTCGGCCTTGGCGGCCTCCTGCTGGGTGGCGAGCGCGGTGGCCTGGACGAGCGCCTGCTCGGCCTGGGCCTGCAGCTCGACGAGGGTGGCGCGGTCCGACTTGAGGCGGTCCAGGAAGGCCTTCTGGGAGCGGCCCGCGGCGTCGAGCAGCTGGGCGATGACGACGGCCTGGTAGGGGTTCTCGGCGAGCATGAAGTCGGCGAGGTCGGAGGCCCGGCCACTGCGGTACTGGGCGGCGGCGAGCTGGGCGGCGATGTCCACGCCGGCGTTGACCGCGGCCTGCTGGGACTCGACCCGGGCGCGGAGGTCGGTGACCTGGGCCTGCTGGGCGGCCTGCCGGGCGACGGCGGCGTTGTACTGCTCGGTGGCGGCCTCGGCCTCCTGGTAGAGCTGGTGCAGCCGGTCGAGCATCGGGCCGAGGGTGGTCTTGGCGTCGGCCAGCGGGTCGGCGCCGGCGGCCACGGTGAGGGTGGGCGCCGGGGTGGGCGCGGCGTACGCGGCGGTGGCCAGCGGCAGCGACAGCGCGGCCGCGGCAAGCACGGCGCCGCACCGCATGGCGGCCCGCACCCAAGGTCGGACGCCGTTCTCCGTACGCTGCCCAGCCGACATCGGCCGCCCTCCCCAGTCCAGCCCGGCCCGGGCCCGCGCCCGGTGATCTCTCCGGAGAATCCTGCCATGTGACCGGCAGGTAACGGCAGGGGGCCTGCGGTCCGTCCGGTGAATTCTCAGCGAGTCCTCACCCGGGGGGGTTCACCGGCCCGGTCGAGGGGGTGTGAGGCAAGTCTCACCAAACCCCCACGAAGGTGGATCCAAGCGGACACAACGGCCGTACAGAGCCTCGGTTTCCACACTTTCGCAATGTTCGTGCAACCCCCGATCCACCATCGGAACCACGATTCCCAACCCTGTTCACCTTCCGTTCACCCGGGCTCCCTACGGTCACGCCTGACAGCAGCGTCAGTCCGACAACTACGACGATTGTTTGGTTATGGAACACATCACGTTCCTGGTGGCCGTTGTGATCATCACGGCGCTCGCCTTCGACTTCACCAACGGGTTCCACGACACCGCCAACGCGATGGCCACCTCCATCGCGACGGGAGCCCTCAAGCCCAAGGTCGCGGTCACCATCGCCGCAGTCCTCAACTTCGCCGGAGCCTTCCTCTCCGTGAAGGTGGCCACCACCATCTCCGGCGGCATCGTCAACGAGAAGGCCGGCCTCCAGCCGTCGATCATCTTCGCCGCCCTGGTCGGAGCGATCCTCTGGAACCTGCTGACCTGGCTGAGGGGCCTGCCCTCCAGTTCCTCGCACGCGCTGTACGGCGGCCTCATCGGCGCCACCGTGGTCGGCGTCGGCATGAACGGCGTGAACTTCGACGTCGTCGTCACCAAGATCCTGATCCCGGCGGTCGCCTCCCCGCTGGTGGCCGGTCTGGCCGCCTGGGGCGCCACCCGCCTCGCCTACCTGATCACCCGCGGCGGCCGCGAGGAGACCACCGAGAAGGGCTTCCGGCGCGGCCAGATGTTCACCTCCTCGCTGATCTCGCTGGCGCACGGCACCAACGACGCGCAGAAGACCATGGGCATCATCACGCTGACCCTGGTCTCCGTCGGCGCCCTCAAGCCCGGCGCGCTGCCCCCGACCTGGGTCATCGTCAGCGCCGGTGCGGCGATCGCGCTCGGCACCTACATGGGCGGCTGGCGCATCATCCGCTCGATGGGCAACGGCCTGACCGAGATCCGCCCCCGCCAGGGCCTCGCCACCGAGACGGCCGCCGCCACGGTCATCCTCACCTCGACCCACATGGGCTACGGCCTGTCCACCACCCAGGTCTGCTCCGGCGGCATCATGGGCGCCGGCCTCGGCGGCCCGAAGCGCGAGCTGCGCTGGAGCCTGGTGCGCCGCATGGTCTACACCTGGGGCCTGACCCTGCCCGCCGCCGCCGCGGTGGCCGGTCTCGCGGCCTTCGTCGCGGACCAGGGCGCCTGGGGCGTGGCCCTGGTCGGCGCGACGCTGGTCGCCGGCTCGGGCGCGATGTGGATCGCCTCCCGCCGCCAGCCGGTGCACGCCGGCAACGTCAACGACGTCCAGGAGGTCGAGGTGCCGGTGCAGACCGCCACCCCGACCCCGGCCACCACCACCGTCGCGGCCTGACCGGCCGACCAGTCAGAGAGGACGGGTAGCCATGCACATCAAGTGGGACGCCCTCGCGCAGACCGCGGGCCTCAGCTTCGCCATCACCGTCGCGGTGGTCGCCGCCTTCGCCCTCGGCATCCTGGCGCTGTCGCGCCGTGAGGCCGCGCAGGAGGCCGTCCGGTCCGGGATCCCGGGGGCCGGCAGCGGCAACCTGGCCCTGGCCGGTGCCGCGCTCTGCTTCAGCGCCTGCGCCTCGGTGGTCTTCTACGGGATCACCCTGATCGCCGGCCACTGAGCCGCACGCACGACGGAAGGGCCCGCGGGGTACGCACCCCGCGGGCCCTTCCGCGTGCCCGGGCCGGCCGGACCCGACCCGGCCCGGCCGGGTCTCAGTCCTCGACGAGTTCCAGGGTGCGCGGCGCCGGCGCGTCCATGGTGGTGCGCAGCGGGGTCTCCCGGATGAACAGCACGACCAGGAAGGCGAGCAGCGCGAACGGCGCGGCCAGCAGGAAGACGATGCCGACGCCGTGGCCGAAGGCGTCCGTCACCAGCGGGACGATCGGGGCGGGCAGCCGGTGCAGGTCGGGGATCTCGCCGCCGCCGAGGGCGCTGCCGGTCGGGTGGACGCCCGCCCGGGCGAGGTTCTCGGCGAGGTAGCGCGCCACCCGGTCGGCCATCAGGGCGCCCAGCGCGGAGACGCCGACCGCGCCGCCCATGGTGCGGAAGAAGGTGACGACGGAGCTGGCCGAGCCGAGCTCCTCGCGCGGCACGGTGTTCTGCACGGCGAGCACGAGGTTCTGCATGGTCAGGCCGAGGCCGACGCCGGCCACCGCCATGTAGAGGGCGAGCAGCCCGTACGCGGTGTCGGCGCGGGCGGTGCCGAGCAGGCCGAAGCCGACGGCGAGCAGCAGGGTGCCGGCGACGAGGTAGCCCTTCCAGCGGCCGTAGCGGGTGATCAGCTTGCCGGCGACGGTGGAGGAGACGGCGAGGCCGAGGATCATCGGCAGGGTGAGCAGGCCGGCCATGGTGGGCGACTTCTCCTTGGCCAGCTGGAAGTACTGGCTGAGGAAGGTGGTCGCGCCGTACATGCCGACGCCGACCAGGACGCTGGCGACCGCGGAGAGCGTCACCGTGCGGTGGCGGAAGAGGTGGAGCGGGATGACCGGTTCGGCGGCGCGGCGCTCGGCGGCGACGAAGAGCACGGCGAGCACGGCGGTGCCGGCGAGCATCGCGGCGGACTGCCAGGACACCCAGTCGTAGTTCTTGCCGGCCAGGCTGACCCAGATCATCAGCAGGCTGGCCGCGGCGGTGACGAGCAGCGCGCCGAGGTAGTCGATCCGGGCCTTGCGCCGCGGGGCGACGGGCAGCCGCAGGGTGCGCTGCAGCACGGCGATGGCCAGCAGCGAGAACGGGATGCCGACGTAGAAGCACCAGCGCCAGCCGAGCCAGTCGGTGTCCACGATGACGCCGCCGATGAGCGGGCCGCCGATGGTCGCCAGGGCGAAGACCGCGCCGAAGTAGCCGCTGTAGCGGCCGCGCTCGCGGGGCGTGACCATCGCGGCGAGGCAGATCTGGGCGAGTGCGGTGACGCCGCCGGCGCCGATGCCCTGCAGCACGCGGCAGGCGATCAGCTCGCCGGTGTTCTGCGAGAGGCCGGCCAGGGCGGAGGACAGGATGTAGATCACCAGGGCGATCTGCACCAGCAGCTTCTTGCTGACCAGGTCGGAGAGCTTGCCCCAGATGGGGGTGGAGGCGGTCAGCGACAGCAGGGTGGCGGTGATCACCCAGGTGTAGGCGGACTCGCCGCCGTGCAGGTCGGTGAGGATCGTGGGCAGGGCGTTGGAGACGACGGTCGAGGAGAGCACGGCCACGAAGAGGCCCAGCAGGAGGCCTGACAGCGCTTCCAGGACTTGCCGGTGCGTCATGGGGGTCGTCGGGGTCATGGAGGTCCTTCAGCGTGAATTTTCGTTGCCTAAAGCAACCGTAAGGGGAATGGTTGAGTTAGGCAACTTTCTTCAAGCGCAAGCAAAGCCCGGCCCTGCCGCGGCGGCGGAGGGCCGGGCAGCGCCCGGAGGACCGGTCAGGCCGGGGCGGACTCCTCGGCCCGCATGGACTCCGCGGCCAGCTCGTTGAAGCGACGCAGCAACTCGGCGAAGCGCTCCACGTCCTCCTCGTCCCAGGCCGACATCAGCTCGCGGAACCGCTCCATCCGGGCGTCCCGGGCGCGCAGGTAACGGGCGGCGCCGTCCTCGGTGAGCGAGAGCAGCGAGGAACGGCGGTCCAGCGGGTCGACCTCGCGACGCAGCAGGCCCAGCACCTCCAGGTGCTTCACCTGCCGGCTGATCGAGGCCTTGCCGATCCCGAAGTGCAGCCCGATGTCGGTCAGCCGCACCCGGCCCGACTCCTCCACGTACGCGAGCATCACGTACGCCGCGGCCTCCAGCTCCGGATGCACCCGCCGCGCCATCTCCGCGGCCCGCGTCCGCCCGCGGCGGAAGAGCAGCGCCACCTCCCGCTCGACCGCGCGGAACGCCTGGTCGGCCGACTCCTGGTCATTCATGGCGTCAGTATCCCGTAGGCCGCGCCTCCGCCCCCGGACAACTGCTTCATGTTATGAAGCATCCGTTTCACACCCTTTTGCCCCTCGCCCCTTAGGAGGCGGCCGATGGCCGGCCCGCGCCCCGGATTCCTCGCCGAGGTCAAGGACGCGGTCACCCCGCGCGCCTTCCTGCTCGTGCTCGGGGTGCTGCTGCTCCAACTCGCCTTCACCGCCAGCTACGTCGGCGCACTCCACGACCCGACCCCCCATCAGCTCTCCATCGCCGTGGTCGGTCCCGCCCAGGCCGTCCTCCAGGGCACCTCGGCCCTCCACGACGTCCCGGACGAGGCCGTCCGGCCCAGCACGGCGGAGGACCGGGCGAGCGCGATCCAGCTGATCAAGGACCAGAAGGTGTACGCCGCCTGGCTGATCGACCCCACCGGCAGCAAGGACACCTTGCTGGTCGCCACCGCCCGCGGACCGGCCGCGGCGACCGCCGCCGAACGGATCGTCGGCTCGCTGGAGTCCGCCCAGCAGCGGACCCTCGGCACCGAGGACGTCGTCCCGCTCGCCCCCGGCGACGCCGAGGGCCTCTCCTCCTTCTACCTGGTGGTCGGCTGGTGCGTCGGCGGCTACCTGGTGGCCTCGATCCTCGGCATCAGCGCCGGCTCCCGGCCCGCCGACACCGACCGCGCCCTGCTGCGGCTCGGCACGCTCCTCCTCTACTCCGCCGCGGCCGGCCTCGGCGGCGCACTGATCACCGGACCGGTCCTGGACGCCCTGCCCGGCCCGATCCTGCCGCTCTGGGGACTCGGCACCCTGGTGGTCTTCGCGGTCGGGGCCTTCACCATGGCGATGCAGTGCCTCTTCGGGGTGGTCGGGATCGGCGTCGCCGTGCTGATCTTCGTGGTGCTCGGCAACCCGAGTGCGGGCGGGGTCTACCCGCCGCCGCTGCTGCCGCCGTTCTGGCGGGCGATCGGCTCCTGGATCCCGAACGGCGCCGGCACCGACGCCGCCCGCTCCATCGCCTACCTCGGCGGCACCGCCCTCACCCCGCCCTTCCTCGTCCTCGCCGCCTGGGCCGTCGCCGGCGTCGCCATCACCCTCCTCACCGCCGACCGCGCCACCGGCACCCGGACTGAGACAGCTCTTTAGGGGCGCGTCAGGGCACCTGTCTTGTTCTCGCCCGATCAGCTCGTCGGCCCCGTCCGGGGGTTGCCCTCAGGCTTCGGCGGCGGCGAAGCGGCCCGGGTCGGCGACGACGGCGCGGACGACCCCGATCCCCGCGCCGAGCAGCGGCCCCCGCCGCCCCAGCCGTGAGGCCGTCAGCCAGTCGTCGTACCAGGCCCGGACGGTGACCCGGTCGGCGAGTTCGGTCCGCATGGCGGGGAGCAGCCAGGCGGCCAGCTCCGCGTAGCCGCCGCCGAGCACCAGCGCCGCCGGGTCGAGCAGGTTGACGGCGCCGGCGGCGGCCACGCCGAGCGCCGAGCCGGCGGCCTCCAGTGCGGCGAGGACGGCCGGGTCCCCGTCGGCGGCGCGGCGGGCGAGCAGGGCGACCCAGTCGCCGCCGGTGTCGGCGAGTCCGGCGGCGCGGAGCACGGCGGCCTCTCCCGCGTACTGCTCCAGGCAGCCGCGGGCACCGCACGGGCAGGCGGGCCCGTCCGGGTGGACGGGGACGTGGCCGAGTTCGCCGGCGTAGCCGCGGGCGCCGCGCAGGAGCCGGCCGTCCACCACGAGGGCGGCGCCGATGCCTGCTTCGGCGGAGAGGTGGAGGAAGTCGTCGGGGCCTTCGCCGAGCCAGAGTTCGGCGAGGCCGCCGAGGTTGGCCTCGTTGTCGACGTCGATGGGCAGGTCGGCGAGGGGGTGGGCGTCGGCCTCGCGCAGGGCGCGGCGGAGTTCGGCGGCGAGCGGCAGGTCGGACCAGCCGAGGTTGGGGGCGCGTTCGACGACGCCTTCGGCGGCGCCGACGAGGCCGGGGACGGCGACGGCGAGGCCGGCCGGGGTGAGGCCGCAGGAGTCGGCGACCTCGCGGAGCAGGACGGCGAGGTCGCGCAGCACGGCTTCGGCGGGGCGGTCGCGGTTGGTGACGTCCTGGCGCAGCCAGCCGCGGACTTCGCCGCGGAGGTCGACGACGCAGGCGGCGAGGTGTTCGACGCCGATCTCGCCGCCGAGGCCGGCGGGTCCCTGCGGGTCGAGGGCGAGGGCGGTGCCGGGCCGGCCGACCTTGCCGCTGGGGACGGCGGGGCCGCATTCGGCGAGGAGGCCGGCCGTGGTGAGTTCGTCGACCAGGGAGGAGACGGCCGCCCGGGTGAGGCCGGTGGTGGCGGCGACCTCGGCGCGGGAGCGTGGTCCGGCCGCGAATTCGCCGAGGACGAGGGCCAGGTTGGCCCGGCGCATGCCCTGCTGACTCGCGGGCCGGGCCCGTCTGGCGTCCGTGTCCCTCATCTCCTCGTCACCTCTCGTTCGACGGCCGAACACCCGGTCGACCGGTTGCAGGGTATCCGCGTGCGCCCGTCCCGTTCGCGCGGCACTCGGGGCCGCGCGAACGGTACCGGCCGCACGGGCCCCGACCTGCACCGGGGCCCGCGACCGCGCTCGTCGCGGGCCGGCTCGCGGGCTGCCGGTCAGGCGCCGAGCAGCGGAGCGCCGGCGGCGAGCACGGCGGCGATCCTGGCGGCCGCGGCCTCGTCCTTCTCGACCGGGTCGAGGACGGGTCCGGCGGCGGTGCCCCAGCGGCGGGCGACCTCGGCGGGATGTTCGCCGGTGAGCAGACCGGCGGCCTGGGCGGCGGCGCCGAGGGCGACGAGTTCGCCGGCGGCGGGCACCTGGACGGCCCGGCCGGAGAGCCGCCGCACGGTGTCCTGCCAGGCGCGTCCGCGGGCTCCGCCGCCGATGAGCAGCAGCGGTGCGTCGCCCGCGGTCTCGCTGCCGGCGGCGAGCACCAGGTCGAGGGCGGCGAGCAGGGCGTACGCGGCGCCGTCGTAGGCGGCCTGGAGCAGTTGGCCGGGGGTGGTGTCGTGGCGCAGGCCGTGGACGAGGCCGGCGGCGTGCGGCAGGGCGGGGGTGCGCTCGCCGTCGAGGAAGGGCAGGACGACGGCCTCGCCGCCGGGTTCGACGGCCTGCCGGTCGCGGCCGAGCAGGGTGGCGAACCGGTCGACGGCGAGGGTGCAGTTGAGGGTGCAGGCGAGCGGCAGCCAGTCGCCGTGGGCGGCTGCGAAGCCGGCCACGGTGCCGGTCGGATCGGCGGGCCGGCCGCGGGTGACGGCGTAGACGGTGCCGGAGGTGCCGAGCGAGAGGGCGGGCTGTCCGTGGACGGCACCGGTGCCGCCGCCGAGGCCGAGTCCGAGGGCGGCGGCCGCGTTGTCGCCGGCGCCGAGGGCGACGGGAATGCCGGGCCGCAGTCCACCGAAGGGGCCGGTGGTCTCGCCGGCCGCGGTGCCGGGTTCGGCGAGCGGCGGCAGCAGGGCCTCGTCCAGGCCGACGAGGTCGAGGACGCCGCGGTCCCAGCCGTGCTCGCCCCACCAGCCGGTGCCGGAGGCGTCGCTGCGTTCGGCGGCGGGCCGGCCGGTGAGCCGCTCGGTGAGGTACTCGTGCGGCAGCCGGACGGCGGCGACCCGGCCGGTGAGGCCGTGGTCGCGCAGCCAGGCCCACTTGGCGACGGTGAACGAGGCGTTGGGGACGCTGCCGGTGCGGCGGGCCCAGTCCTCGCGGCCGAGCTCGTCGACCAGCGCGGCGGCCTGTCCGGCCGAGCGGGTGTCGTTCCAGAGCAGCGCGGGGTGGACCGGGACGCCGTCGGCGTCGAGGGCGACCAGTCCGTGCTGCTGTCCGCCGATCGCGAGGGCTTCGGCGCGCCCGGCGCAGCCGGTGCCGGCGACCGCGTCCTGCAGTGCCTGCCACCACTGCCGCGGGTCGCTCTCGCGGGCGCCGCCGCTGCCGGTGACGGTGTGCGCCGCCCGGCCTTCGCCGAGCACCTCGCCGGTGGCGGTGTCCACCGCGAGCGCCTTGGTGGACTGGGTGGAGCTGTCCACCCCGATGACGATCCCTGCCATGACTTCCTCTCCGTCCGCCGCGCCGGGACTTCCCTTCCGTGCCTGGGGATATTAGTTTGTTTTCTGCCCTGACGAATAGACCCCAGGAGTTCCGCCATGCCCACCCCCACCCCCGCGGACAAGTTCACCTTCGGCCTGTGGACCGTCGGCTGGCAGGGCCGCGACCCCTTCGGCGACGCCACCCGCCCGGCCCTCGACCCGGTGGAGACGGTGCACCGGCTGGCCGAGCTGGGCGCCCACGGCGTGACCTTCCACGACGACGACCTGATCCCGTTCGGCTCCTCGGACGCGGAGCGCGACGCGATCGTCAAGCGCTTCCGCACCGCCCTGGACGCCACCGGCCTGAAGGTCCCGATGGCCACCACCAACCTCTTCACCCACCCGGTCTTCAAGGACGGCGCCTTCACCGCCAACGACCGCGACGTCCGCCGCTACGCGCTGCGCAAGACGATCCGCAACATCGACCTCGCGGTGGAGCTCGGTGCCACCACCTACGTCGCCTGGGGCGGCCGCGAGGGCGCCGAGCACGGCGCCGCGAAGGACGTCCGGGTCGCGCTGGACCGCCTGAAGGAGGCCTTCGACCTGCTCGGCGAGTACGTCGAGGAGCAGGGCTACGACCTGCGCTTCGCCATCGAGCCCAAGCCGAACGAGCCCCGCGGCGACATCCTGCTGCCGACCGTCGGCCACGCGCTGGCCTTCATCGGGAGCCTGGAGCGCCCGGAGCGGGTCGGCCTCAACCCGGAGGTCGGCCACGAGCAGATGGCCGGGCTGAACTTCGCGCACGGCATCGCCCAGGCGCTGTGGCACGGCAAGCTCTTCCACATCGACCTCAACGGCCAGTCCGGCATCAAGTACGACCAGGACCTGCGCTTCGGCGCCGGCGACCTGCGCAGCGCCTTCTGGCTGGTGGACCTGCTGGAGTCGGCGGGCTACGACGGCCCGCGGCACTTCGACTTCAAGCCGCCGCGCACCGAGGACTTCGAGGGCGTGTGGGCCTCGGCCGCGGCCTGCATGAGCAACTACCTGATGCTCAAGGAGAAGGCCCTGGCGTTCCGCGCCGACCCGGCGGTGCAGGAGGCCCTGCGGGCGTCCCGCCTGGACGAGCTGGCCCGGCCGACCGCCGAGGACGGCCTGGCGGCGCTGGTCGCCGACCGCGGCGCGTTCGAGGACTTCGACGTGGACGCGGCGGCCGCCCGCGGCATGGCCTTCGAGCAGCTCGACCAGCTCGCGATGGAGCACCTGCTCGGCGTCCGCTGAGCGGCGTGCCGCACCGGCCGTCCGCCGGGGCGCTCAGACCCGCTCGGGTTCGAGGTCCTCGGCGGGCGGCTGGAGCCCGCTGCGGGTGAAGACCCAGCGGTTCATCGCCCAGAAGCGGAAGATCATGGCCAGGAAGGTGCCGACGATCATGCCGCTGAGGAAGTCGGCGACCTCCTGCGTGAGCGCGGTGACGTCCGGCTCGCGGAGGTCCAGGACGTACCGGGAGAAGATCAGCGGCAGGTCGTTGACGACCACCGCGAGCGCGCTGACCACGAAGAAGAGGATCGCCTCGCGCTGCCGGCCGTTCGCCCGGAACGACCACTGGCGGTTGAGGACGTAGGAGACCACCGTCGCGATCACCGTGGCGACGGTCAGCGCGACCACCGGCTTGTGCTGCAGCACGGTGAACTTCAGCCCGAGGTCGACGACGGTGGTCAGCACGAAGCAGGTGCCGCCCACCAGCAGGAACTTCACCAGCTTGCGGTGCCGCACCAGGAACGGCCGGTACCGCTCCGGGACTCGGGCCAACGCGCGTTGCGTAGGGGACGGCATTTCGGCAGTCTCGCACGCCCGGGTCCGTGCGGCGTACTCGTGACATCCGCACGGGGTAACGACCCGGGGCGCACGCCGCAGGGGCGCGCGGTGCCGCTCGGCACCCCGCGCCCCTGCGCCCGCCGCGCCTCAGGCGGCGACCAGTACCTCCGCCGGCTCCAGGGCCAGCTTCAGCACCTCGCGGACGTCGGCGACGGCGTGCACGGTGAGCCGCTCCAGCACCTCGGCGGGCACGTCGTCCAGGTCCGCCTCGTTGCGCCGCGGGATGATCACCGTGCTGACCCCGGCCCGGTCGGCGGCGAGCAGCTTCTGCTTGACGCCGCCGATCGGCAGCACCCGGCCGGTGAGGGAGACCTCGCCGGTCATCGCCACGTCGGTGCGCACCTTGCGCCCGGACAGCAGCGAGGCGAGCGCGGTGGTCATGGTGATGCCGGCGCTCGGGCCGTCCTTGGGGACGGCGCCCGCCGGGACGTGCAGGTGGATGCCGCGGTCCCGCAGCCCGGTGACGGGCAGTTCGAGTTCGGCGCCGCGCGAGCGGAGGTAGGAGAGCGCGATGTGCGCGGACTCCTTCATCACGTCGCCGAGCTGCCCGGTGAGGGTGAGCCCGGTGGAGCCGGTCTCGGCGTCGGCGAGCGAGGCCTCGATGTAGAGGACGTCGCCGCCCGCGCCGGTGACGGCCAGCCCGGTGGCGACGCCGGGGACGGCGGTGCGCCGCTCGGCGGGCTCCTGGGCGGACTCGGGGGTGTGGTGCGGCCGGCCGATCAGTCCGCGCAGGTCGTCGGCACCGATCGCGGCGGGCAGCCGCCGCTCGCCGAGTTCGCTCTGCGCGGCGACCTTGCGCAGGATGCGCGCGATCGACCGCTCCAGGTTCCGCACGCCCGCCTCGCGGGTGTACTCGCCGGCGAGCCTGCGCAGCGCGCCCTCGTCGACCGCCACCTCGTCGTCCTTCAGCCCGGCCTTGGCGAGCTGCCGGGGCAGCAGGTGGTCGCGGGCGATGACGACCTTCTCGTCCTCGGTGTAGCCGTCGAGCCGGACGAGCTCCATCCGGTCGAGCAGCGGCTCGGGGACGGCCTCCAGCACGTTGGCGGTGGCGAGGAAGACCACGTCGGAGAGGTCGAGCTCGACCTCCAGGTAGTGGTCGCGGAAGGTGTGGTTCTGCGCCGGGTCGAGGACTTCGAGCAGGGCGGCGGCCGGGTCGCCGCGGTAGTCGGAGCCGACCTTGTCGATCTCGTCGAGCAGGACGACCGGGTTCATCGAGCCGGCCTCCTTGATCGCCCGGACGATGCGGCCGGGCAGCGCACCGACGTAGGTGCGCCGGTGGCCGCGGATCTCGGCCTCGTCGCGGACGCCGCCGAGCGCCACCCGGACGAAGGAGCGGCCCATGGCCCGGGCGACGGACTCGCCCAGCGAGGTCTTGCCGACGCCGGGCGGGCCGACCAGGGCGAGCACCGCACCGCCGCGGCGGCCGCCGATCTGCCCCAGCCCCTGGTCGGCGCGGCGCTTGCGGACGGCCAGGTACTCGACGATCCGGTCCTTCACGTCCGAGAGGCCGGCGTGGTCGGCGTCGAGCACGGCGCGGGCGCCGGCGATGTCGTAGGAGTCGGTGGACCGCTCGTTCCAGGGCAGTTCGAGGACGGTGTCCAGCCAGGTGCGGATCCACGAGCCCTCGGGCGACTGGTCGCTGGACCGCTCCAGCTTGTCGACCTCCTTGAGGGCCGCCTCGCGGACCTTCTCCGGCAGGTCGGCGGCCTCGACGCGGGCCCGGTAGTCGTCCTCCTCGGAGGCGGACTCGCCGTTCAGCTCGGCGAGCTCCTTGCGGACGGCCTCCAGCTGGCGGCGGAGGAGGAACTCCTTCTGCTGCTTGGCGACCCCTTCTTCCACGTCCTTGCGGATGGTGTCGTTGACCTCCTCCTCGGCGAGGTGGTCGCGCAGCAGGGTGAGCGCGTACTCCAGGCGGGCCAGCTGGTCGGCCTCCAGCAGCACCTTGAGCTTCTGCTCGGCGGTGGCGAAGGGCGCGTAGCCGATGTTGTCGGCGAGTTCGCCGACGCCGTCGATGGCCGCGACCCGGTCGACGATCTGCCAGGCGCCGCGCTTGCGCAGCCACTGGGTGGAGAGCGCCTTGTACTCCTTCACGAGGTCGGCGGCCCGGCCGGCCACGGCGGTGCCGGCGGAGGACTCCCGGAAGGGCGTGGTCTCGACCCAGAGGGCGGCGCCGGGGCCGGTGGTGCCGGCGCCGATGCGCACCCGGCGCACGGCGCGCACCAGCGCGGCCGGGTCGCCGTCGGCGAGGCGGCCGACCTGTTCGACGGTGGCCAGCGTGCCGGCGGCGGCGTACGAGCCGTCGAGGCGCGGCACCAGCAGCACCTGGGGCTTGCCCGGGCCGGTCGCCGCCGCCCGGGCGGCCTCGACGGCGGCGCGGACCTCGGCGTCGGACAGGTCGAGCGGGACGACCATGCCCGGGAGCACCACCTCGTCGTCGAGCGGCAGCACGGGCAGGGTGAGCGGAACGGACGTCGATGCCATGATCTCTCCCCAGTCAGCGAAGTTGAGCTGACCTGACTAAGGATTGGCAGGGCGCGATTGTTCCCCGGGCGTCGTTCGCTCTGAGCGATCACCGACGGTGACCGGAAAAACGCAGGTCAGGCGCACGGAGGCGCAGGGAAGCGCCGCCGGGCGCGGGCGGGGCGGCGCAGGTCAGGCGCGGACGGGCAGCGGGGCCGGGGCGGGCCGGCGGCGCCGGAGCGGGCGCCGGGGGCCGCGGCGCAGCGGGCGCCAGAGGGCGATGCCGATCAGCAGGGCGGCCGGGTGGCCGATGCCGGTGACGAGGTCGGTCCCGTCGAGGAACTGCTCGCCGACCAGGACGGCGGCGATGCCGAGGGCGAGGTTCCGGCCGGCCGGGGGCAGCAGGCCGGCGAGCGCGCCGAGGCTGGCGAGGACGCCGTAGCTGACGCCGATGTCGAGGTCGCCGAGGGCGTCGACGGGCAGCGCACGGACGGCGACCGCGGCCAGCACCACGGCCTGGGAGAGCAGGGTGGCGCCGACGTGCCCGGCGGCGAACACCCCGGCCGCCCGGCGGCCGCCGACCCGGCGCTCCAGCGGGGCGACCGTCAGCAGGAAGGCCCACAGATAAGGGGTCCACAGCGGGCCGGCCACCCAGAGGCCGCTGGCCGCGAGGGCGAGCACGGGGTGGTGCGCGAGGTTGTGAACGTCGGTGGAGGAGAGCGCCTGCAGCCGGTGCACCAGCTGCGGGTCCCCGAACCGGGTGAAGAGGGTGGTGCCGAGCAGCAGGGCCAGGTAGCCGAGCGCGAAGGGGTTGCGCCGCGGGGTGGGGAGCGCTCCGTGCAGCCCCCGGAGCAGGCCGCGCGCGCGGTCGCGGACCAGGTCGCGGCGTGCCGCCGCACGGCCGGTGCCGCTCGCCGCCATGGGGCCCTCCGTCCGCCGGACTGCCGTCACCCGCCCCGTGTGCAACGTGTCGAGGGCATGCGGAAATCCGCACGGACGGTGCCCGCGGAGACACCGGTGGCCCTTGTCGTGACCACGATACGTTCCAAGGCTGGGAGCCCGCTGGGGAAGAGCTGTGAAGAATGCTTGAGCTTCGACGCACCGGCTGCACGCCTTGGTCCGTACCTGCCCTCCGTTCACGGAGGAGCAGCCCAAAAGTAAGGGGCACGAGTAGCATTCGGGACCATACGGATCGTTACAACTGCGAATTTCGCCCGGTAAGGTATCGCCCCGTGCCCGGTCCCGACGGGGATCGGCATCGATCCGTGGCCCGGATGTGTCCGGGCCACCTGCCGGAACGCCCCCGGTGTCCGTACTCTGCGTGGAGTGCGGGTCGGGTGTGCGGACCACACACGGCGCATCCACGCCGCGCAGGGGGCCGACGGCGGAACGGCACCCAGCCGACGCGGCAGGCCGGGCACAGCCCACATACGGACCGAGACGACTACGACGCGGCGCCGCCACCCCCACAGGTGTCGGCCCGCAGCCCTGGGGGCGGTGGCGTGACCGTGACAGAGATTCAGCAAGAGACCGGCAGCAGCCCGGTCGGTACGCAGCGGCGAGTACTGGTGGTGGAGGACGAACCGACCATCGCCGAGTCCATCGCAGCCCGCCTGGGAGCGGAGGGCTTCAAGGTCGCCGTGGCCCACGACGGGCCCGGCGCGGTGGACGGCTTCCACACCTGGCAGCCCGACCTGGTGGTGCTCGACATCATGCTGCCGGGCTTCGACGGCCTGGAGGTGTGCCGCCGGATCCAGGCGCAGCGCCCGGTGCCGGTGCTCATGCTGACCGCGCGGGACGACGAGACGGACCTGCTGGTCGGCCTCGGCGTCGGTGCGGACGACTACATGACCAAGCCGTTCTCCATGCGTGAGCTGGCGGCCCGCGTCAACGTGCTGCTGCGCCGCGTCGAGCGCGCCCAGCAGGCGGCGAGGACGCCGGCGCTCGGCTCGCTGCGCTTCGGCGAGCTGGAGATCGACCACGTGCAGCGCCGGGTGCGGCTCGGCTCGGGCGACGTCCACCTGACGCCGACCGAGTTCGACCTGCTGGCCTGCCTCGCCGCGCAGCCGCGCGCGGTGCTCACCCGCGAGCAGCTGCTCGCGGAGGTCTGGGACTGGACGGACGCCTCGGGCACCCGCACGGTCGACAGCCACGTCAAGGCGCTGCGCCGGAAGATCGGCGCCAGCTGGATCCGCACGGTGCACGGCGTCGGGTACGCCCTGGAGGCACCCCTTTCCTGAGCCGGTGCACCGAGGGCTGGGCCGCCGGGGGGCCCACGCCTTCAGCCGATGCGCCGCTCCGACCGCAGGGGCACGATGACCTTTCCACAGCAACGCAGAGGGGACGCCGCCGAGCGTCCCGGCCCCGGCCTGGCCGGCCGGGCCGCCCGCCGGGTGTGGGACGACATGCGGCCGTTCGACCCGGTGCGGTCCATCAAGGGCAAGCTCGCCCTGCTGGTGATCGTCTCCGTCTGCCTGGCCACCGGGATGGTGGTCGTGGCGATCCGGTCCGAGACGCAGATCCGGATCATCATGATCTTCTCGATGATCGCGTCGCTGCTGTTCATGCAGTTCCTCGCGCACGGACTGACCGCGCCGCTGCGCGCGATGACCGCCGCGGCCCGGGCGATGGCCCGCGGCGACTACAGCACCCGGGTGGACACCTCCTCCCGGGACGAGATCGGCGAGCTCGCCGACTCCTTCAACCGCATGGCGGCCGATCTGGAGGCCGCCGACCGGCACCGCCGGGAGCTGATCGCCAACGTCTCGCACGAGCTGCGCACGCCGATCGCGGCGCTGCGGGCCGTCCTGGAGAACGTGGTGGACGGCGTCGTCCGGCCCGAGCCCAAGACGCTGGGCGCCGCGCTGGAGCAGACCGAGCGGCTGGGCCGGCTGATCACCCACCTGCTGGACCTCTCCAAGCTCGACGACGGCGTGGTGCCGCTGGACACCCGCCCGTTCGAGGTGCGGCCGTTCCTGGACGGCGTGCTCCGCGGGGTGACGGTGGACGGCGCCACCGCGGGCGGTGCCTACGGCCGCCGCGGCGACGTGCGGCTGAGCCTGGACGTGCAGCCGGACGGCCTGACCGCCGTCGCCGACGAGGAGCGGCTGCACCAGGTGGTCGCCAACCTCGTCGACAACGCCTGCAAGCACTCCCCGGCGGGCGGCACGGTGACCGTGCGGGCCCGGTCGGGCGAGCAGGGCGGCGCCCTGCTGCTGCAGGTCGAGGACGAGGGCCCCGGCATCCCGCTGCAGGACCGCGCGCGGGTGTTCGAGCGCTTCGGGCGCAGCGGCAGCGCGACCGCGCAGGGCCCCGGCAGCGACGGCGGCACCGGACTCGGCCTGGCCATCGCCCGCTGGGCGGTGGACCTGCACGGCGGCGAGATCCGCGTCGCCGAGACGGACCGGGGCTGCCGGATCGAGGTCACGCTGCCCGGCGAGGCACCCCTCGCCACGGGGCTCCCCACCGGGTGACACGCCGTACCCGAACGTTGTCACACAACTGGGACACAACGGGGCCGGTCCGACATCGGACCGGCCCCAGCCCGTCACCGGGTGCCCATATTGTCTGATTTTGTGGGGATAATGGTGCAGACCGAACGTGTCCAGCTACCCTTACTGACGGGTTTCTAACGCGCACAACCGGCCAAATTCCGGCCGTTCACTGTGATCTGGGCGACGCCTGGCCAGGGGGGACTGCGCGATCACTGGTCGGAGGCGTAGCCTTAATCCCCGCTGTCCACCATCCCAAAAGGAAGCGGAAGAGGGCGGTTGCCCCGATGTCGCCACACCCTGAAACCCCCAGCTCGGCAAGCTCCACTGGCTTCGGCCCCAATGAGTGGCTCGTCGACGAGATCTACCAGCAGTACCTCCAGGACCCGAACTCGGTCGACCGAGCCTGGTGGGACTTTTTCGCCGACTACAAGCCCGGTACCGAGGTGACTCCAGTGACCCAGGCCGCAACCCAGGTCGGCTCCGTGCCGACCCCCGTTGCTGCTCCTGCTGCCCCTGCTGCTCCCGCCGCCGCGCCGGCGCCCGCTGCACCGGCCGCGCCGGTCCAGCAGGCCGCCGCGCCGCTGGCAG